>JAESTI010000353.1 GCA_016763665.1 Bacteroidia bacterium
TTACCTGCACCAAATTTTCCTGTACCCAGTTGCCATACACAATCATTTCCGGCAATGCCATGCGGACCAAAACCACCTTCCCCTGTATTTACAAATGCAATTTCCTTAGCTCCCAGACTAATTGTTTCGCAAGCCTTGTAATTCAAAGCTCCATAGCTCATTGCAGAAACATTGATGGTACTAATTACTTTAAAAGGCTTTACGCCTTCTCGCTTTTCACCTATCTCAAAACCATAACTGGTTTCGGGAGGAGTTCCGGGAAAGTTTCGGTGAAGTATTCTTGCATAAGTAGTATTTTCAGAATCATAAATATCGAGTTCTGTCCCAAAACTTGACATTGATTTATATCCTTTTGCTTTTTGATAAATATAGTCTCTGACAATCTTTGGTATTGGCCGCCCATCAGTGTTGGTTTCATTGAAATATTGCAAGTATTTGTCTCGAAATACATTTTCAAAGAGATACCGAAGTCTTCCAAATGGCCCGTATATTCTTGTTATTGTATGATCATCCTGAATAAACAAATCATTGATACCAAATAGAATAGCTGCAATAATTAAGCACCATGCTGATCCCCACCCTCCCCACCAATGATAAGCAGGAATTGACAATAACACAAGAATGTACGTGAGATACTCAACTGGCTTTTGTAAAGGAGGTAAGTATGATGGAGGTGTTAAAGCATTTAATTTTCCCTTACTCAAGTATTTATTTAGTACCTTTTGCCAACGTTGGAAGTTTGATATGCCATGATAGTACAGTTTTAGGGTAACGTATACCACGTTAAGTAAATGCTTTTATTTGGAAAGTAAAAATGAAACGCTCAAAAAAGTGTGAATATTTTTGCGAAAAGAGCGTACGTTAACTGAATTATACTGGTTCTGTAGTTTCTTGAACCGAAGTTTCTTCTGTGGAAACTTTTTTGAAAAAGTCTCTTTGAAACACTAATATTATTCCAACTCCTACAGAAATAGCGGTATCAGCGATGTTAAATACCGGGCGGAAAAAGACAAATTCCTGCCCTCCCCAAAAAGGAACCCAATTTGGAAATATTCCTTCTAATAAAGGAAAATAAAACATGTCTACAACTCTACCGAATAGTAAGCTATTATAATCGAAAAGCACCCCATAAAATACACTATCAATTATGTTACCCAAAGCTCCTGCAAAAATAAGTGATGTACTTATTATCAATCCAGAGGATGCCTTTCGTTTGAACAAATAAAATAAAACAATACCTATACCAACTATTGCACATATTCGCAATACACTCAAAGCAATTTTTCCATAATCACCAGCAAACTCCATCCCAAAAGCCATTCCATTGTTTTCAGTGAAATGGATGTAAAACCAATCCCCTAGTACTGAAAAATATTCCCCTAAATACATATTGGTTTTTACCCAAAGTTTTAAAACCTGGTCAGAAACGGCTATAGCGGTTATGATCAATATGGATTTTATGGGTTTCATTGGCATAAAAAAACAAGAAAGCCGAAGATCAGCTTTCTTGTCATTATATATTCACTTTCGATATCAAATACTAATTATACTGCTTTAACTTGGCAGCTATGCTCATTGTGGTATGAGGAACTGCTTTAAGCCTCTCTTTAGAGATCAATTTACCTGAAGCTTTACAAATACCATAAGTTTTGTTTTCAATTCTAACCAATGCATCTTGCAAATTTTTAATAAATTTTTGCTGACGAGCTGCCATTTGATTCAATTGTTCTTTTTCAAGTGTACTCGCCCCATCTTCTAATACCTTAAAAGTTGCAGCGGTATCACTTGTTCCGTGACTGTTTGCATTTGAAATTTGATCTTGTAAATATTGGAGTTCATTTTTGGCTGACTCCATTTTCTTTAAGATCAATTCCTTGAACTCTTCAAGCTCCTCGTCATTATATGTCGACTTGGATGCTTTTTTTGTAGTTCTCTTACTAGCAGTCTTTTTTTTCCTAGTTGCTGTTGTGGTTCCCTTTTTTTCCATGGCTGTTAGTTTTTATTTATCCTTATTAGTGTTTTAATGTCGTCAAATTCGATCAACTTTCCTTCCTCCACATTATCAACTAATTCAAGAGAATTCGCCAATATTTCCGTGCAAATATAATTTAAATTATTATTTACTGCTCTATCAAGTTGATCGTGTTTTTTTAGTCTTACAATGATCTTATCTGTAACTTCAAAATCACTTTCTTTTCTAATATTCTGAATCCTGTTTACTAGTTCCCTGGCGATGCCTTCATCCTTTAATTGATCTGAGACGGTAATATCAAGAGCAACGGTAATTTTACCTTCATTTGCCACCAACCATCCCGGAATATCTTTGTACGAAATTTCTACTTCCTCAAGAGAAATACTTACAGTTTCGTTTTCAAGTAATATCTCATACGCACCAGTAGTCTCAATTGTTTCAATATTTTCCACAGAAAATTGATTTATTTTTGAGGCTATTTCTTTCATCCTTTTTCCATACTTTGGACCTAAAGCCTTAAAGTCTGGTTTTATCTGCTTAACCAGTAAGTCAGAATCAGTTGAGATGTATTCTATTTCTTTAACATTTACCTCTGCTAGTATGATTGCTTTAACGGCTTCAACTCTTGATTGAAACTCTTCATTTATTACAGGAATCAATATTTTATTAAGAGGCTGTCGTACTTTTAAGTTCGATTTCTTTCTTAATGATAAGATCATAGAAGACACTTGTTGTGCTATTTACATCTTGGCTTCCAATTCCTTATCAATAATGTTATTATCATATTTAGGAAAATCAGACAAATGCACGCTTATTGCCTGCTTCTTGGCACTTATTTGATTGAGATCCTGATAAAGTTGATCACTATAAAATGGCGCTATTGGTGAAATCATGTGAGCTACGCTCTCAAGGCAATTGTATAAAGTTTGATAAGCAGATATCTTATCTTCAGAGTAAGAGCCTTTCCAAAACCTTCTTCTAGATAAACGTACATACCAATTGCATGAGTATTATTTGAAGGACTAATTAAAGTAGTATTAATTCCATCTCTTATAAAATAATTTCTTAAA
>JAESTI010000354.1 GCA_016763665.1 Bacteroidia bacterium
AAATTGTTACTTTCTCTACCGGACAGGAATGTTAGATAGTCTCAAAAGTCACCCAGCACTTATTACCACAGAATACGAATTACCTGATATATCTTCTAAAGAATTGATCTCCGAGCTAAGAGCAAAAGACATTAATATTCCTGTTGTAGTTATTTCTGATCAGGAAAATGTGAGCAATGCAGTAAGTATTTTAAGGGAGGGTGCATCCGACTATTATGATAAAGAGGAATTGGGGATGGATGAAATACTATCATGCATCAATGGTTTGGTAAAGTCAGGGAAATCAACTGTAATGCTTAAAACGGGATTTGTTTTAGGAAAAGAACCTGAGCGTGAAGACCTTTCAAAAACTGTGTTGGGCGAAAGTAATGCAATGCAAAAGGTTTATAGAATGATGCAGAAAGCGTGCCTGAGTGATGTTCCAGTTTCTGTATATGGCCCCACAGGTTCAGGTAAGGAGTTAATTGCTAAGGCTATTCATATTCATTCATCATTTAAGAAAGGTCCTTTTGTGGTGGTGAATTGTAATGCCATCGCTAGAGAATTAGCCGAAAGTGAACTGTTTGGTCACAAAAAAGGTGCTTTTACAGGAGCATCAGCTGATAGAATTGGAAAATTTGAGGAGGCGAATAATGGTACGATTTTTTTGGATGAGATTGGTGATCTGGAAATGAGCATTCAAGCAAAACTGTTAAGAGTACTGGAGGCTAAAGAGATCATTAAAGTAGGGAGTAATGAAAAAATAAAATTGAATTGCCGGGTGTTAGTTGCATCCAGCAAAGACCTCAGAACTGAAATTAAGAGAGGTAATTTTAGAGATGATCTTTTTTATAGATTACTGGGCCTTTCTATTAAAATCCCATCTCTTCGTGATAGGGAAGGTGATATTATGTTGCTTACCAAGCGCTTTCTTAAAAGAACCTGTAAGAAAAATCAAAAAGGATTGTTGAAACTTTCAGAGGGAGCTGTTAATGCTTTGAATAGTTATCCCTGGCAAGGAAATGTACGGGAATTAAAAACTGTTATTGAAAGGGCTGTTTTAATGTGTGAAACAGATACAATTACAACTAAAGATCTGGAATTTGAAACCCTGACTCCAACTGATCAATTCTTTGCACAGGAACATACGATGGAAGAATACAAATACAAGGTATTCCACTTGTTGTTACAGAAGTACGATAATAACGTAGATGTAGTAGCAAAGAAACTTAAAATTGGACGTGCTACTGCATTTAGAATGCTAAAAAAGAAAGAGTTTTAGACTTCGACAAGCTCAGCCTGACAATTGTCATATTGAGTTTATCGAAATATTATCTTCCTAAAAGATATAGAAGCAAATATTTCAATTAACATGAAAAGAATAATCAAAACCGAAAATGCTCCGGCACCAATTGGACCATACAATCAAGCGGTGATGGTAAATGGAACGCTATTTTGCTCAGGACAAATAGCAATTGATCCAAGTTCAGGTAAATTAGTAATGGATGATATCAAAACAGAGACAAAGCAAGTAATGAAAAATATTGATGGGGTGTTGAATGAAGCAGGGT
Source organism: Bacteroidia bacterium (assembly GCA_016763665.1). The sequence goes on from JAESTI010000354.1 coordinate 1,551, forward strand.
TAGGTTTTAACAATGTTGTTAAGTCATCCATTTTCCTTTCGGATATGAACAACTTTGCAGAAGTTAATGAAGTATATGGTTCTTATTTTGATGATGAAACCGCTCCGGCACGGGAAACTGTAGAAGTAGCATGTTTACCCAAAAATGTAAATGTTGAGATTTCTGTAATTGCAGTTACCGAATAATAGAATAGTACACTGATTTAACTGATTGTTATGATATTTTAAGATCAGTATTAATCATAATCATCATAAAAATCAGTGTACCATTGACTAAATATTAAACTCCCATGTACCCGTGGTTCAAACATCCATTCGTTGTTTGTATATTCTTATTATGCTCTTTCAAATGTATGGGTGCTAATGATTCTTTAGTAGCTCAAAAATATTATAAAAAGGCCACGCAGTACTACAGAGAAAACTTTCTTGATAGTTCTGTATTTTATTACCGAAAGGCTCAAGTACATTATGGAAATGTTGGCGACCTTACAAACAAGAATAGGTGTTATATTGATATTAGTTACAACTATATTTTAAAAGGAGATTATGGCAATGCAGAGAAGATATTATCTGATGGTTTAAATCAGTGTATTGAGGAGTTAGGCTCAAATAACGCCCAAACAGCAAGCATATATGGTACTCTGGGAATATTATATAATAAAAAAGGCGATTATTATGAATCTATAGCTTACTTTAAAAAGTCATTAGAAATTAAAAAATCAGTTTACGGTGAAGAACATATAAGTACAGCACAATCATACAATAATCTTGCAATCACATATTGGAATATCAAGGATGTGAACCAATCCCTGGGCTATCACCAAAAGGCATTGGAAATTAAAAAAAAATTCTGGATTCAAATAATGTTAGTTTGGCAATTTCCTATAATAACCTGGGTAATATTTATCATCACCATAAAGAATACGAAAAGGCAAAGGAATTCTATCAAAAATCACTTAAAATAAAAAAGATCAAATTTGGAGAATCACATTTAACTGTCGCAATTACTTATCTCAATATTGCTCAATTATATCTTGATGGTGACACTTTGGATAATTTACAGCATTTATATGATGTTGCCTTAGAAATTTGCCTAAATAATTTTTCAGAAAAGAACCCTCAAATTAGCCAAGCCTATATTTATAAAGGAGAATACCATAATAAAAAAGAAGAATATATATTGGGATTGTCCTGTTATCAACAAGCCTTAATAAATCTCATTAAACATTTCAATAATCAATCGTTTTATATAAACCCTCCAATCCATAAGAAGCTGTTTATAAGTGATTATACGCTATTGCTCAGTACAATTTCGAAGAAAGCAGAAACCTTGTTTACAAGATACAATTATAGCAACCGGTAATCCCAGATTTATCCTTCTGAGGGATAGTACGTGTTAGTAAAAATAGCACACTGATTTCACTGATTGTTATGATATTTTAAGATCAGTTCTAATCATAATCATCATAATAATCAGTGTACCGTTAACTAAATGTTAAACTCCAAAAATAGCCCTAGCGTTGTCTGTTGTAACTTCAGCTACTTCTTCAATAGAAATGTGATGCAGGCCGGCAATTTTCTCAGCAATGTTATAGACATAAGAGCTTTCATTTCTCTTTCCTCTAAATGGTACAGGAGCTAAATAAGGACTGTCTGTTTCCAGCACAATATGTTTGAGTTCAATTTGTTCCACTACTTTATCTGATCCGGAATTCTTAAAAGTTACAACTCCACCGATTCCAAGGTAAAATCCAAGATCAATTACGGTTTGTGCTTGCTCTATATTTCCTGTAAAACAATGAAATATTCCCCTCGGTTTTTTTCGGTCATCCTGAGCGGAGTCGAAGGGTGTTGTAAATTCCTTAAGTACTTCAACAATCTCATCAAAAGAGTCTCTGCAATGAAGGACTATAGGCAGATCAAGTTCTATTGATAGTTTAATTTGATGTCTCAGAGAATTCTGTTGTTCTTCAAGAAATGTTTTATCCCAATAAAGATCAATGCCAGTTTCACCAACTGCATAAAATTTTTCCTTTTGAAAATATTCTTCGATCAATTCCAATTCCTTTTCATATCCTTTCTTCACAGAGCAAGGATGTAATCCCATCATTGGAAAGCAGTTATCCGGATATTTCTGGCACAATTCCAACATGTCTCCAATAGTACTGGTGTCAATATTGGGAAGGAAAAACTTTGTAATGTGATTTTCTTTTGCTCGTTGAATTACATCATCAATATCCTTGTCAAATTCGGGAAGAAACAAGTGGGTGTGCGTATCAATTAGATTCATGTGTAAAAGATAAAAGTAAAAAGGTAAAAGTAGACAGATTAAATAATAACGATTTAATGCTAATATTCTAATGAATACAAATGATTCTAATATCAATACTAATATACGAATAGATAATAGCTTATAGAACTAATGTATAAATCAAGGTATAGAACAATGAAACAATACAACAATTGAACAATCTCCGAACATACGATTCAACAAATACACCAATAAATTGCTGTTTTATCCGTAATTTTGCGGGCTTTTCAAATTTATCACATGAGTGAGATAGCAGAAT
>JAESTI010000355.1 GCA_016763665.1 Bacteroidia bacterium
AATCCATTATACGATGTAGATGTTAATTCAAAATCTACATTATTCATTCTTGAAAAAATTAGACAGCTTAATTTTAAATGTAAATTTGTTTTAGGTTCTACCTTTATTGTTGTTGGACGTCCTACAAAATTACCCGTAAATGAAAGTACACCTTGTTTTCCAACAACTGTTTATGGAGTTAATAGATTAAGTAGTGAATATTTCTGTGAAATTTATCACCGTCTTTATGGTCTTGACACAATTATATTTAGAATTACAAATTCATTTGGACCAAGAGAACAAATTATTCCTAAAAAAAATGCAGTTAATTTTTTGATCCATCAAGCATTCAAAGGTGAAAAAATTACCATTTATGATCATGGAAAATTTTTCCGTGATTTGATATTTGTTTCTGATGTAGTATCTGCAATTTCCATAATCATAAAAAAAGGAAAAGCTGGTAATATCTATTGGATCTCATCTGGTAAAAAAACTTGGTTTTTCAAATTTGGAAAATATCTTGAAGATTTAACAAAGACAAAAGTAAAATATATTCCATCACCAAACTATGCAAAAAAAGTTGATGTTGGTAATTTTGTTGTAGATAACTCGAAGCTAAAAAGCCTTGGTTGGAAACCATCAATAACAATTAAACAAGGAATTAAAGAAACATTGAATTATTTTCAAATCAATAATTAACTTTATTTTAAATATTTTTCAAATGAAGTAAACTTGAACTCTTTTAATATTTGGTCCATTTTATTCATTGGTTTTTCTATATTATGATATGTTATGAAAGAATCTATTTTTGACATTGATATTTTAGGCATGTATTGTGGAGTTAATTCCCACGAGTGAATATAAAATGTTGCAGGAATTTCCTTTTTTTCGTATTTTTTGATTGCATTTTTAATTATTTTTGTAGGTAAAGTTCTAACATAGAATCCTCCGGCTGCTGGAATTTTTTTACCAAGGAATTTTGTGACTAGCAAAGGAAATTCCTTTATTTTTCCATTGGGATTATTTTCTTTCAAATTATTACTTGAAATAAAATATGGTTTTTCTTCTGCATTCGCTAATCCATACATTCTAGTTTTAACAGGTACAATACTACTATCATATACATATCCAAATTCCTCTAATACATCAATAATCCAAGAAGATTTTTTATTTAATGAAAAAGTTGGAGCACGAAATCCTTTTGAATTATTATTAGTTAATTCATTAAATTTTTTTATCTCTTCTCTAAATTTTTCTTTATTATAATTTTCTTCATCTAGTCTATTATGAAACATTGTATGAAATCCAATTTCATGACCTTGTGAATTGATTTTATCTAATATGTCTGGCTTTTTTTCTAAAATTTCCCCTACAATGAAAAATGTTGCATACGTTTCATTCTTTCTTAACCAATCAAGAATTATATCTAATCCATTAGTTACTTTAAGTTCTTTATTTTCATTTGTTAGATATTTTTGAATCAGTTGAGGATGATACCATTCTTCAAAATCAATTCCTAAAATATTCATTTTTTTCACTTAAACCTGTAATATTCCTTCTTAACCAATTTTTTTGATAACTCTTGCTGGATTTCCAATAGCAACACAATTTTCTGGAATGTCTTCTGTAACAATACTTCCAATAGATATCATTGCATTTCTTCCAATTGTTACACCAGCTGTGATAATACACCCTGGATTAATTACAGCACCAGAATCTATTTTCACTTTCTCAACTTTTCTTGGATATTTCTTTTTTAGTTCTTTGTTTGCAGTGGGATTACTATGTGCAAAGATCATTACATTTGAACCAATTGTTACATTATCGCCAATGAAAATTAATTCAGGGTAAACAAGATCTATCAAAACATATGGGGAAATATGACATGATTTTCCAATTTTTACTCCTCTTTTCCTTTGTGCTGAAATTGTGATACCTGGATGAATTGATGAATATGCAATGCTATGAAAAAACCATGAACAAAGAAGTTTAAATTTTAATTTTATTCTACCTAAAAATCCTGAATATCCATAATAATCCATTATCTCTTTTTCATTTATTGAAAAAATGTCTTCATTTTGCATAATTGTTTGAATTTAAAAAAACTTAGATCTTAAACTTTACTGATTATTTTTAATTTTTTTAACCTGAATAACTGTTTTAGGCGTAACATTATAAAAATAACTCAAAAATATTTATGGATATAAAATTGTAATTTACTAAATTGGACGAAAAAAACTCTCCTATTACTTGGAAAAATCGAGAAATCTTACAACTAAAAATTTTGATAAAAAATTGAAAATAGCTATTTTGAACAGTTTTACAATAAATGGATTGGAAGAATCGCTTAGAGTTAGATGTGCTGATGAAAAAATTCAATCCATATCTTATGTTGGTGGATACAATCAATACATGCAAGAAATTCTTGATGAAAAGAGTGGTCTTTATTCATTTAAACCTGAAATTACATTTTTAATTCTTGATGTAAGAAGTATTTTTGGAGAAAATTATTTTTTTCCATATGATATTTCAGCTCAAAAACGTAAAGAGTTTGTAAAAAATAAAACAAATGAATTAACTGATTTAGTTAGGTCGTTTATGAAAAAATCTAATTCAAAATTAGTGATTACTAATTTATTAGTACCATCATACACATCATTTGGAATTTTAGAAACAAAATACAAATATGGATTTCATGAAATGATTTGTGATTTTAATTCAACTCTTTCTTCCAATTTGAGAGATGAATCAGGAGTTTATGTATATGACTTTGATCAATTTGTAAAAAAATATGGGGAAAGAAATGTTTTTGATTATAGAAAATATTTTTTTGGAGATATTAAAATCTCATTAGACTATATTCCAATTTTAGCATATGATCTTATGGGATACATTAAACCAATGACTAGTAAAAATAGAAAATGTATCGTGTTAGATCTGGATAATACTCTATGGGGTGGAATCGTAGGTGAAGATGGGTTTGATGGTATTTCACTAGGTCCTACATATCCTGGTAATGCTTTTGTTGAATTCCAACGTCTTTTACTTGCGTTATGGAGGCGAGGAATTATTCTTGCAATTAATAGTAAAAATAATCCTGATGATGCGCTTCAAGTAATCAGAGAACATCCTTACATGATTCTCAAAGAAGAACATTTTGCTAGTATCAGAATC
>JAESTI010000356.1 GCA_016763665.1 Bacteroidia bacterium
AAAATGAAATATGTGAAGGGTAAGGATAAGTATGAAGAGGCCGGTAGAAAACCTATTCATGTGTTTGATCCGAAGCATACCACTATTTTCCCAAGATGCTGGGATTCATTGGATAAAAGTCATGTAAAATTTTATCGTAATTGGTTAGGACTAAAAGAAGGTAAGAAACCAACATTTGGTGATAACCTTGATTTCCTATTTTCATATCAATTGGGCTGGATGTATTTCCGTTATTTTATGTGGAATTTTGCTGGACGTCAAAATGATACTCAAGGTCATGGAAATATTAAAGATGGTAATTGGCTGTCAGGTATAAGTTTTCTGGATGATCCAAGATTGGGTGATCAGAGTAAGATAACTGAGAGCATGAGGAATGAGAAGAGTAGAAATGAACTTTATTGCTTACCGGTAATTCTTGGATTGTTAGGCATGTTTTTTCATTTTAAGCGAAGCCAGCAAGATGGTTTTGTAGTGATGCTGCTTTTTATATTAACCGGAATAGCGATCGTGCTATATTTGAATCAAACACCTATTCAACCCCGTGAGCGGGATTATGCGTATTCAGGTTCTTTTTATGCATTTGCTATTTGGATAGGTATGGGAGTCTTACCACTTTATGAATGGCTGAAGAAATATACGTCTGAAAAGGCCAGTGGAATTGTGGTCACTTTAATTTGCCTGGTAGTGCCCGGTATCATGTGTGCCGAAGAATGGGATGATCATGACAGATCAAATACTTACACTGCACGTGATTCGGCTTCTAACTATTTAAACTCATGTGATAAGAATGCCATTATTTTTACTAATGGTGATAATGATACCTTCCCACTTTGGTATATTCAGGAAGTAGAAGGAGTGAGGACAGATGTAAGGGTTTGTAATTTGAGTCTTTTGTCTACAGATTGGTATATAGATCAAATGAAGCGAAAAGCCTATGATTCAGAACCGGTACCTTTTTCTTTAACTAAAGATCAATATATACAAGGAACCAGGGATTATATCCCTTTTTATGATCGTAAATTGAAAGGATTTACAGACCTTAAAGAGGTTGTTGAATTTATTGGAAGTAATAACTCTAAGACCAGAGCAAGAACCTCAGGTGGAGAGATGGTAGATTATATTCCTACTAAAAAAGTAAGAATACCTGTAGATGCTGATAAGGTTATTGCCAATGGAATTGTTAAGGAGGAGGATAGAGACAAGATAGTGCCATATATTGAATGGACCATTAATAAAAATGGTTTGTATAAATCGGATATGATGATCTTGGATCTTTTAGCCCATAATGATTGGGAGCGACCTATATACTTTGCGATAACTGTTAGCAATAGGAGTTATCTGAATTTACAGGATTACTTCCAATTAGAGGGATTGGCCTACAAACTGGTTCCTATAAAACAGAAAACAAAAAGTGGTCAGGTAGACAGGGTAAATGCTGAAGCGATGTATGAAAACCTGATGCATAAGTTTAAATGGGGAGGAATGGACCAGGATATATATATGAATGAGAACAACATGCGTATGACCAGTAACTTCAGACATAATTTTATAAGATTAGGTGAAGATTTAATGAGAAAAGGGGAAAAAGATCGGGTTATAGAGGTGCTTGATAGATGCCTGGAGGTAATGCCGCATTCAACTGTTCCATACAATGTATTTATAGTTAGAGTTGCTGACCTCTATTATAATGCCGGAGCGATGGAAAAAGCAGATACACTTGTTAACCAAATGGCTGATATGTATGAAGAAAATATACGATTCTACTTGAGTTTAGACAAAGATTTTAAAGACGCATATAAAAATGACCTAAGGCAGGAACTTTCCATTATGCAAGAACTCTACCGATTGGCCAAAGTTAATAAACGTGAAGATTTAGCTGCAGATCTTGAAGATAGGTTGAGAAGCTTTCCTGTGAAGCAGTTGGGGTAAAACTACTTTTGATTGAAGAATAAAATATTTCTTAAATCAAAAATCGTTAATCGATATTCGATATTGTATCTTTGTCTAACCCCTAAATCCCCTAAAGGGGACTTATCTTTTGGAACTTCAATCTGCATAGTATCAAGCAATCAAACATCCAGCATCTAACATCCAGCATCCAGTTACGGTAGTAGCCTGCCATAGGTTCTGGCAAATGGGATACTTTCCCTGATGTGGTCAAGCTTGCAGATCCAGCAAACCAATCTTTCTAATCCCAGTCCAAAACCTGAATGTGGAACAGAACCATATCTTCTAAGGTCTAAATACCATTCAAAAGCTTCCAAAGGCAGGTCATGTTCTTTTATTTTCTCTTTAAGAAGCTCCAGGTCAGTTTCTCTTTCTGCGCCTCCAACTATTTCTCCAAAACCTTCAGGAGCAAGTACGTCAACACCTTTGGCTAACTCAGGATTATCCTTGTCACGTTTCATGTAAAACGCTTTTATTTCGTGAGGCCAGTTGTAGACCATAATTGGAATATCATACAATCTTGTAAGAACAGTTTCGTCTGATCCTCCGAAATCACTTCCGTATTCAAATTTCTTTGCAGAGTCAATCCATTGGGGAATGTTCCTTTCATCTTCTTCCAGATGACTTATTTCAGCTTTAAGTGTGTCTATTTTATTTTTGTTGAAATTGATCTCTCCTTTCTTCATTCCCGGCTGTTTGATCTTAGATTCTCTCTCTTCAATATCAGCTTTCTTCAATTCGATATCTTTTTTAGTTTGTGTAAGATCTTCTTCTAAGGTTTGAATAGAATTCTTTCCATCAACCTCCAACTCACCTTTTAAAATTTTAACAGCATCATCATAAGTAACTCTTGGGAAAGTACTTTCAGCAATTTTTGCCAGTTTGGTTGTATCTCTTTCAAGAATTTCTAATTCATGTTTGCAGTTTTCAAGCACATCTCGCACTACGGATTTAAGAAATAATTCAATAAGATCCATATCTTGATCAAGGTCAAAGAAAGCCATTTCCGGTTCTATCATCCAAAACTCAGTCAGTGTCTTCTGGTTTTGGATTTCTCTGCTCTGAAAGTTGGCCCGAAAGTGTAGATCTTACCCATTGCCATTGCCATTGCTTCTCCATATAATTGGCCTGATTGCGACAAGTAGGCAGGAGTTCCGAAATAATCAGTTTCAAAAAGAGTTGAAGTGCCTTCACATGCATTTCCAGTGAATATTGGTGCATCCATTTGAACGAAGTCTTCTTTTTGAAAAAAATTATGAATGGCATAAATAGTTTGATTTCTGACTTTCATTATGGCCCATTGTTTTTTAGACCTTAGCCATAAGTGTCGGTTATCCATTAAGAAATCTACGCCATGTGCTTTTTTAGAAATAGGGTATTCATTTGCTAATTGATATAGATTCAGGTTACTAGCTTGAATCTCAAATCCACCAATTTGACGTTCATCTCTAACCACTTTGCCAGTAATGGAAACTGAACTTTCTAATGTAAGTTGATCTGCTAAAGCAAATATTTCTTTTGATACTTCATTTTCAGCAACAATGCATTGAATAAAACCACTTCCATCTCTTAATACTATGAAATGAATTCCTTTTCCTGATCGTTTGTTAGCAACCCAACCATTTAGGGTAATTTCATTTCCAACCTGGTTCGATATGTCTTTGATATACATTGAATTTGCTGTTTTTTAGGCGGACAAAAATACCATAAAATTTTTGATAATTACATTGATAATAGTAATTTAGGTTTGATTTACTGAACAATTTATAAGGCATGCTCAAACAAGGGTTACAACAAAAGTTATTACAGAAACTATCACCCCAGCAAATTCAATTTATTAAGCTTTTGCAGGTTCCTACATTTGCTTTAGAGCAAAGGATAAAAGAGGAGCTGGAGGACAATCCAGCATTAGAAGAGGGTAAAGATGATTTGACAGATGAATACAGCAATGAGCAGGACATTGAGATTTCTCTTAAAGATGAAATGAATACAGAAAGCCCTGATGATGATCAATTTAAAAAAGAGGATATTGATATTGCAGATTACATTCAGGAAGATGAAATTGCTGGCTATAGACTTGTTGCAAATAATCAGAGCGATGATGATGAGCAAAAGGAAATTCCTATTACTATGGGTACTTCCTTTCAAGAAATGCTTGCTGCGCAATTAAGCATGGTCACCTTTTCTGATCATCAACTCATTCTTGCAGAACAGATAATTGGCAGTATTGATGATGATGGATATTTACGGAGGGAACTGCTTGCTATTGTAGATGACCTTGCCTTTACACAGAACGTGATGACCAATGAAGAGGAATTATTGGAAATAATAAAAGTAATTCAATTGTTTGATCCTCCCGGTGTTGGCGCAAGAAACCTTCAAGAATGTTTACTTATCCAGTTACGTAAAAAGGAACCTTTAGTAGCAACAGTTGAAGAAGGAATTAATATTAGGAATGCTGTTGAGATCGTTGAAAATAATTTAGATGCTTTCACAAAAAAACATTATGAAAAGCTTTCAAACCAACTTGATATTGATGAAGACGAAATGAAAGATGCGTTTGACGAAATTTTAAAATTGAACCCTAAGCCTGGAAGTGCATTTTCAGAAACAGGTAAAGCACAGCATATTATTCCTGATTTTACAATAATTAACAATGATGGTGAGCTGGAATTGAAACTCAATTCTAGAAATGCTCCTGAGTTAAAAGTCAGCAGATCGTATAAAGAAATGATGCAGACATATGACAAGAGTGATAAGAAGGACAAGAACCTGAAAAATACGGTGCAGTTTGTTAAACAAAAACTTGATTCAGCAAAATGGTTTATTGATGCGATCAAGCAAAGACAGGACACTTTAATGAAAGCCATGTCTGCTATTATGAGGTATCAATATGATTATTTCCTTACCGGTGATGATATTAATTTAAGGCCCATGGTGCTTAAGAATATTGCTGATATTGTAAGAATGGATTTATCCACTATCTCTCGAGTTGCCAATAGTAAATATGTTCAAACAGAATTTGGAACCTATCTGCTTAAGTCATTCTTTTCAGAATCGATCCAAAAAACCTCAGGCGAGGAAGTATCAACAAGAGAAGTGAAACAAATTCTTTCCGAATGTATTAATAATGAGGATAAGAAGATCCCTCTTCCTGATGAAAGATTGACTGAAATATTGAAAGAAAAAGGATATCAAATCGCAAGAAGAACCATAGCCAAATATCGTGAACAATTGAATATTCCTGTTGCCCGTCTAAGAAAGCAGCTTTAACTTGAGTTTCTATATGGTTGATGGGTTTATAAGTTTAATGGTTTATAGGTTTTTGTAGATTGTCTTTATCAATTTTTTTAAGGTCCACCAAACCTCTAAATTTTCGAATGAATATATCATAGACCAGTAAACTTATAAACCATTAAACCCATAAACTATTAACTTAATTTATTCTGTGAAAGTAGCTTCAAGTATTATTTCATATACTTTTCATCCCCTGTTAATTCCAAGTTATTCAATATTGGTGATATATTATTTTCAGGAGCTTTTAACTGTTCACATTCCTATACCATTAAAAGAATTTGTATTAGGAGTTGTTTGGTTTTTTACTTTTTTAATGCCCTTGTCTATTGTGATTGCGATGAATCGCTTTGGCTATATCGCAAGCCTTAAAATGGAAAGAAGAGAAGATCGTATTATTCCATTTTTAATTACTGCATTTCTTTATGGTGTATGTTATTGGTATTTGAATCAGGTTAATATGCCCAACCAAATTGCATATATGATCTTAGGAGCAACGATATCTGTTTTTATTGGAGCGGTTATCAGTTTGTTTTGGAAAATTAGCGTACACCTGATCGGTATGGGAGGGTTTGTAGCCTTATTGTTAGTTCTTTTCAATCAATCATTATTAGATTTTAAGTATTATATCATCGCAGGGTTGTTACTGGCAGGTATTGTTGGGTCTGCTCGATTGATTGTCGGCACTCATTCCGAAAAACAAATTTATGTAGGTTTCTTTGTCGGATTCTTTTGCCTTTTAATTCCGTTTCTTATTATTTGAAAGATTTTAAGATTTTAAGATTGAAAAATTGTAATATTAATTACAAAGTCAAAATAGAAAGACCTACAGAATAGGGGACTAACTCTGGCCCGAATCCGGGTTCAAATAGGGGAGTGAGGCTGTAAAAGCCAGTTAAGAAATATTTCCCAAATCCAATTCTTGCGAAAACTCCATGCCTTATAGGATTAATTCTTTTAATGTTATAATCTTTTCTCTTGACATCGGAATATTTTACTTTAGTGTAACTTCTAAACATGTATCCTACCTTATAACCGACAGCTATTCTAAAGCTATTGTCTTTGGCATTTGGGTTAGACATGAATCTTAGGGCTAATGGGATCTCTACATAGTTTAATAAAAGTTTATTTTTTTTAAAATTAAGGCTGTCAGGAGTAAAGTTGTAATAATTGTTAGTGGAATCTACATCCCAGGTCCAGACATTGGTTGCCAAATTAAAATTACTCATACCGATCCCTATAGCAATTCTTACATTTTTCTTAATAATATTAAATGGGTATGAAAGGTTAAAGGTGAATCCCCGTGAATCTTCCAGTTTAGTTGAAATTGGAGCTTGAGCGGTGCTAAACTTATTTGTTGGGGATTCTATAAAATTATCTACTGTAAAATCTAAAGCTATTTGATCAAAATCTTGCTTTGGAAGGTCAACTATTTCATTTTGCTCATCCAATTCAACTTGAGCAAATAAAGAACAAGCCAAAAAGGTAAAGGCAATAGAGAGATAACTATTTAGATACATATCGTTTCGTTAATTCGTGTATTCGTAAAATCGTGTATTCGATAATTCGTAAATATTCGTTCTGTAAACTATTGGCTATAAGCTATTTGCTATCAGTTATAACACTAGTTCCTAATTCATATCAAGATGCGACTTATACCAATCAATCCATCTTGTAATTACATTGCTAAATTGTTTTGGTGATCTTATGCTATGTTTAGCATCTGGATAAAGTACCAGTTGGGTTTCTATTCCGAGGTTATCAAGTGCCCGGTAAGCTTCCCATGCTTGGGCTACGTGAACTCGAGCGTCATTTTCACCATGAAGAAATAATGTGGGAGTTTTACAACTCTTCAAATACATGATAGGCGATGAGTGATGATAGTTTTCT
>JAESTI010000357.1 GCA_016763665.1 Bacteroidia bacterium
TCTAAAATATTCCATGTGTGATTTCCGGAAATGGCATAGTATTTCTTGAAGAAATAATTTAACCCGATGCTGAATCCTTGTGTTGTAACTACATCTGATGAATTAGCAGTTACCCTGTAGAATTGAATAGGAATAATATTACCTCCAGTATCAATAGGAGAGGTAGCTCCTATTTTATATCCTATAAAATCCCTATACCAACTGTGGTAGTAACTGGCATCAATAAAAATATTTTTTACAAGCGATCCTTTATACCCAACTTCAATCGTTTTGACCTTTTCCGGCCTTACAGCAGGAACATCAAAAAATACTAACGTATCCTTTTTTAGAGAATTATAATAATCAAATAACGAATTAATAGTGACCAAAATAGAATCGATCCCATTAACATTTCCAAGCAAAATAGCTCTTCCAACATTATAATACAGGAACTGATCCTGAAGCGTTGGGTTCCGTATCGCTGAGCTAAAGGATAAACGAAATGCGTTTTTATTACTTTGTAAATAAACAGCAGAAACTGCAGGAGATACCAGGTAATCAAAATTTTCATTCTTATCCAGCCTTGTAGTACTGGTTAGGATCAACTTTTCTCTTAAAATTCTTTTTTCTAAACTGGAATAGAAACCAAACTCTGAGTTTGTGATCAACACATTATTGGTATCGCTAAAAATAGTGCCATTTGATTTGGGATTATATTTTCGGTAATTACCTCCAATTAATATATTCATAAAGCGTGGTGTGAACTTATATTCTGCCTGTATATGGGAAAGGGAAGATCTGTCAAAGAATTTAGACCCACCTTCTGCATAAGTAGTCTTAGAAATTATTTCTTTAAATAATGAATCATATCTCTCTGTGCCTGGCTCAAAACTTGCCAGGTTAGTAGGTGTATTACCGATCTCATCAGCAAAATCTCTTGCTTGTTGATGCCAATAGGCCATGGAGTCTGCATTCTCCTGCATCACTTTATCAGCAGCATCATAAGTAGAATCAGCAGTATCTCCAAACCATAGGCTAGGATATTTTTGGGGGTTAGGGAAGCCTGGTAGTTTCCAGATCTTGCCGCGAACATTTTGCAAATAATAACTGGAATAATCTTGTCCCCAGTCTGAATTTGATTTGGAAGCTTGCTGTAATAGTAATGCTGTAAATACTGCATCATATGAATCCCCTGCATCTTCATGAGTCCTGTAGGCCTTGATATAGAATTTACCGGGTTTCTTAATTTCAATTCTATGCTGTTGGAATTGAATATTCTTGAGGCTGTATCGGTTATCACCCTGGTATACTGTGGTGCCTGATCCAAAATTATAAGCATACAACGCCTCTATATCATGAGTTAGCTTATAGTGCATTGAACCGGCTAGTTTTAAATTCTCAGTATCATAGTCAACTAGGTCTACTTCCTTATAACCGGTTCGGTAATAAATGCCAAGCCCCGGGAAATTTCTTCTGCCGTAATCACTTGTATAGTTATTAGTTCCATTCGTAAGATTCTCATCTCCGTAAATATTAATAGCATCATATCCACCCCAGTTATCCTTACTTACCAGGGATTGAGCGGTAGTGTCATAATTTGTTGCTTCAAAATCATTAGCACGTAAATAATACATGTTGAATTTATAAGCGAATTTGTCTTTTCCGGCTTTGTTCTTTATCACATCTGCATAACGGATAGCTGTTTCAAGAAACACGCTACCTTTTACCATCACCGTTAACCCTTTATGAATGAAGGGGTTTTTAGTGGTCATATTGATCACGCCATTAAAAGCGTTGGGTCCGTAAAGGGCACTATTGGCTCCAGCTATTATTTCAACTTTTTGCAGATCAATTTCAGAAGTCCCCAGAAAATTACCTAATGAAAAACTCAGGCCGGGTGCTTGATTGTCAACACCATCAATAAGTTGAAGTGATCTTACGGGACTTGTGCTGTTAAATCCTCTTGTATTAATAATTTTAAATCCCAGACTTGCAGATGTAAGGTCAACCCCTTTTAGCAGACCCAATCCATCATAAAAATTGGAAGAGGGTGTTTCCCTAATGGCTATTATGTCCATGTATTCAACGGTAACAGGAGATTCTTTTAGCTTTTCAGTAAGCCGGCTATCAATTATCTCGACATCTTCAAGCTGCACATTCTCTTCTAAGAGCCTGAACTTTACCTTTTTTGCAAAAGTTTTTACTTCAAATTCTTTTGTGGCGTATCCCACATAAGAAATCTGCAATTGAATGGGCGGATCCTGGGAAACTTCCAACTCAAACTTTCCATCTTCATTGGTAGTTGTACCTTGAGTAGTGCCTTTAATGATTACTGAAGCTCCTATCAGCGGTTCGTTTGTCTCATCATCAAGCAATATTCCTTTGATCTTATCCTGTGCACATGATAGAATTGGCAACAGGATTAATAAAATGAAACAGGCAATTAAGCCGAAGTAATTAGAAGTTTTCACTTTACTTTATGCTTATTGAACTCTATTACGTATAAGTACGAATATTAGTTTATATAAGCAATCTCCTGCGATTAATCAGAGTCGGAGATCGCTTTCCCGAGAAGTCGGGACAAGCTGTTCCTCGCGATGACGAAAATTTTATTTCCAATTGGTCAGCGGGTTATAAATTGGATTCATTTCCTTTCGTTTCACATAAGTGAATACTAATACTTGTGACGAGATATTTTATACTTATTACATTTCTTTTATTAATCTTTACTTTTCTCTTCCTACTTTAGTCTCGTGTTTCATGATTTGTAGATTTATTTACTAGGTCAGGAACTCTTTTCGGTTTGATCCTTTGGAATTAATATGAAGACATTTTTTAAACTCATCTTATTCAATTTAGTATTTCAACTTACATTCAATGTTTATGGTCAGGGTACCAATAATTTAGATCAAAATATAAATGTAAAAACTAAATCTGATCAAGTAATTAGTAATAAATTTTGTGCTACTGATCATTTGACTGACATAATCTTCAAAAAATTCCCTTCCCTGAAACAAAGGCAAGAAGCCATAGATCGTAATATTTATTTGATAAAAACTGGTAGTCAAAGGTCAAATACAGTACTAGCCAGCTACACAATTCCGATGGTTGTACATATTATACATAACAATGGTTCCGAAAATATTCCTGATAACCAGGTTATTGATGGTATCCAGCATCTTAATGATGCTTTTGCTAATGTTGGATTTTACGACCCTACTACCGGTGTTGATGTTGAAATAGATTTCTGTCTTGCCAAGCAAGATGAAAATGGAGAATTTACTACAGGTATTAACAGAGTCCAGTCATCTCTAACAGATATGATTATGGAAACCCAGGATTTGGATGTCAAAAATTTGATTCGATGGGACCCAACTTTGTATTTGAATTTTTGGTTGGTAAATACAATCACTTCACAATCAATGGGACCGGGTGTAGCGGGATATGCTTACTTTCCGTCATCGCATGGAAACCCTGAAGATGGTATTGTAGTTGAATCTTATTTATTCGGTAGTTCTGAAGATAATTCAAAGGTACATGTGCATGAAGTTGGACACTATCTTGGTTTATATCATACTTTTCAGGATGGTTGTGCCAACAATAACTGCCTGAAGGATGGCGATAAGGTATGCGATACCCCTCCGGATGCTTCTACAGCATCTGTATCATGCAATACATCAATAAATACTTGTACAACAGATGAAGATGACACTTCTGCAAGTAACCCTTTCCGTCCGATTTCCCTTGGCGGTTTAGGTGATCAGGATGATATGTTCATCAATTACATGGACTATGGTTTTCAAGTTTGCCAATCTGCAATTTCCGAAGGACAAAAGGATAGAATGATCAGTTCATTAACTACCGTAAGAAGTAGTTTGTTGCAATCTTATGGGTGTGCAGATCCATGCACCAATCTAATCTCAGCTTCTTTTCTTAGCAGTGATACAATTATCAATGTAGATGACGTGGTACTGTTTACAAATACCTCAACAGGTGCTGTAACAGACTATGAGTGGCAAATTGATGGAATTCCTTTCTCTACTGCTCAAGATACTTCATATGTTTTCACAATAAAGGGGAATCATATCATAAGCCTTATTGCTTCCAACAGTGACTCAGCATGCGCACGGAAATATTCAACAATTATACAAGTGAATTGCCCGGTTAGTTCTTCATTTACAGCCAGTGCAATCAATGTGAACCTCGGATTCACGGTCGATTTTACAAATACCAGTATTGGTGCAACCAGTTACGAATGGTTTATAGATGGAGCTTCACAAGGAACTACTACCAACATGAATTACGCCTTTAACAATGCAGGAGGATATACCATTGATTTGGTTGCAAATAGCGCATCCTGTTCAGATACTTCAGATTTTACATATATACAGGTCGGAAGTTGTAATGGCAAGGAGTGGAATAATTGGTATTTCGGATATAGTGGTGGAATTACTTTTAACAGTGGTGACCCGATTCCTATTACAAATAACGCGTTAAGCCAATATGAGGGAAGCGCATCTATTTCTCATAAAAATACAGGAGATTTACTGTTTTACACTGATGGACAAGAAGTATATGATTCAACACACAATACCATGCCCAATGGAGACGGATTATATGGTGGATTTCAGTCATCTCAATCTGCCCTAATTGTTCCTCTGCCCGGTGATTCTACAATGTACTTTGTTTTCACAGCAAGTGAGTACAGCGATAATTATGGCCTGAATTTCTCAATGGTGGATATGACCTTAAATGGCGGATTGGGTGATGTTACAATAAAAAATTCAAATTTACTGGCAAACGCTACTGAAAAGCTAACAGCAATACAACACTTTAATGGGATAGACTATTGGGTGTTGGCACATGGATCCGGCTCTAATAGGTTCTATGCATGGCTTGTAACATCTGCCGGAATTACTGACACAATAATTTCCAGTGTAGGAACAGTGAATGCAGGTGCTAATAATTATAATAGTAAAGGTTGTATGAAAATTTCTCCTAATGGGAAAAAATTGGCATCAGCTCTTTTTGAATTAAAAAAAGTTGAACTATTTGATTTTGATAATCAAACCGGTGTGCTTTCAAATGCTATTACCTTAGAAGGCATGGGTTATGATTATGGTGTTTGTTTTTCACCTGATAATTCTAAATTATTTGTAACTACCTTCGAATGGGATAGCCCGGAGTACATATATCAATTTGACATTCGACCTGGTGATTCTGTGGGGATTATGGCTACAAGATTCTTAATAGATTCCGCTAGCGTTTTTGGGGCAATGCAGTTGGGCCCTGATGGAAAAATATATATGGCCAGAGATGGACCGGAATATTTACCTGTTATTAATTATCCCAATGGCCTTGGATTAGCATGTGATTTTGTGATGGAAGGATTTTTTGGGGATGGTGGTTACAGTTCCCATGGCATGGTTAATAATATTGAATGTCATTTTTGCGGGGTGCCTAAAGTTGTATTCAAATATGAATTACCGCGATGCCCAGACTTAATGGTTGAATTTTTTGATCAGACCTATAATTTATGTGATTCATCCTATTCTTATTGTTGGGATTTCGGAGATGGGTCTGTGCTGGACACAACTCGAAATCCTGCGCATCAATATGATTCCTCAGGAACCTATACAGTTACCCTCACTGTTTCTAATGGGACATTGTCTGATAGCCTATCCAAAGATTTAGCAATCAATATTGTAAGCTATATAGAATTCAAATACGATACTGTTTGCGAGGGATTGCCAACTCAATTTTATGGCATTCCCCCTTGTGATACTTCTATTATATCCTGGTTGTGGGATTTTGGAGATGGGTCTGTAGCTGATACAAATCAAAATCCTTCTCATCTTTACAGTTCAGGTGGCGATTACAATGTAATTCTTAATGTGATTTGGGATAATGGCCTTACCGATAGTATTACAAGAAGTATCATTGTTCAAAGTGATTCGTCAATAGCGGGTTTCAACATGAATATTTGCCCGGTAAATGACGTAAAGTTTTTGAATGTGTATAATAAAGTCCCCAAAACAATAATTTGGGATTTTGGAGATGGTGGAAGTGCTAGTTATATGAATCCAAAACATACTTATGATCTTTCTGAAACAGAAATTGATTCCTTTCTTGTTTCTTATATAGTGACTTACGAAAAATGGTGCCCTGATACGGTTTCAAAATATATTTATTTGCAAAACACGCCTATATTCCTTCCTTCATTTCCCGGGGATACTTGTGCAAATGACTCATTTACCATTCCATTCACATTTAATGGAAATACTTCCAGTGTTAGCCGTATCTACTGGGATTTTGGAGATGGTACTACTAAATATGTTACCGGGTATGT
Organism: Bacteroidia bacterium; assembly: GCA_016763665.1. The sequence goes on from JAESTI010000357.1 coordinate 6,329, forward strand.
GGGAAGTGCAACGCATGTCTACAGTTCACCAGGGGTATACAATATATACATTAGCATAAGGTATAATAATTACAGTTGCCTTGAAGATGTATATGACACTATTACTATCAGTCAACCTCAAGTGGATATTGGCGACAGCGTTGCAATATGTAATGGCAGTGCGGTTACGTTATATGCCGGTTCCTCTTATTCTACCTACTTGTGGGATGATGGTTCCACCGATTCCAATTACACGCCAACTTTACCAGGAGACTATTGGGTAAAAGTAACTGATGGTAGTGGATGTTCGGCAACAGATTCTGTCAATGTATCAATTCAGAATCCTCCAAGCAGTTTAGATCTTGGAAGTGATACCATTATTTGTAAAAGCAACATCATGGTGCTTGACGCAGGTGCAGGTTTTTTAAGTTATCAGTGGCAGGATAATTCTGCTACTCAAAAATTTACCACATGGTTGCCCGGTACCTACTGGGTTATGGTAACAGATAGTTGTGGTGAGTTACACTCTGACACCGTCATAATTGCTTCAGATTCTACCAAACTTTTTGATTTAGGGCCGGACACATCATTCTGTGAAGGTTCAATGATCAATCTGAATGTGAGTTCCGGATTCATAAGCTATGTGTGGCGAGATGGTGCCAGTGATTCCGTATATACCATTTCTACCTCAGGAATATACTGGTTAGATGCTACTAACGATAGCAATTGCACATTCAGGGATAGTATAACCGTTGTTGTTCATAATCTTCCTTCCGTTAATCTAAGCAACGATACAGCCATTTGTATAAATCAAAATGTAACCTTGACTTCTGTCGATAATTCAAGTATTGTTAGTTATTCCTGGAA
>JAESTI010000358.1 GCA_016763665.1 Bacteroidia bacterium
TCAGCTTATTTCAGGTTTAAAAAAACAAATCCTATGATCGATGACCACCTTTATATTAACACAATGGCACATATTCCCTGTATTGATATTCTTCATTACGACCCCTCTACAAGAAGTACCTTCGGATCTTACTGGCACACACATGATGACAATATGGATATCATTAATAAAAACACCCTGAAGGCAGTTGGGCAGACATTATTAGAGGTTATTTTTCAAGAATAAAATAAGTTTTATATCAACGATTAACCAGTGTATGACTTCTACAAAAAAACTCTTCCTCTTAGATGCCATGGCCCTGATATACAGGGCGTACTTCGCATTTATCAAAAACCCAATGTACAATTCAAAGGGGCTCAATACATCGGCAATTTATGGTTTTGTAAATACACTGCTCGATGTTATCAAAAAGGAAGAACCCACACATATTGCAGTCGTCTTTGACACCCAGGCCCCTACCGTTCGTCATGAAGAATTTGCTGAATACAAGGCAACAAGGGAAGCCATGCCTGAAGACTTAGCCCTCTCCATACCTTATATAAAACAACTTATAGAAGCATTTAACATCCCGGTCCTATCCGTTGACGGCTATGAAGCAGATGACCTCATCGGCACATTGGCAAAGAAAGCTGAGAAATCAGGATTTACCACTTATATGATGACTCCCGACAAAGATTTTGCACAATTGGTTTCGGAAAACATATTCATTTATAAACCCGCACAGTTTGGCAATGCAGCCAAAATAATGGGTATAGCCGAAGTTTGCGAAAAATTTGAGATAGAAAAACCCGAACAGGTGATTGATATACTTGGCTTATGGGGAGATGCCGTTGATAACATCCCTGGAATACCGGGAGTAGGAGAAAAAACTGCCAAAAAGCTGATCGGAGAATTCGGAAGCATTGAGAATGTGCTCGACAATACCGACAAACTTAAAGGCAAACTAAAAGAACGTGTGGAAGAAAATAAGGAACAGGCAATACTTTCACAAAAGCTGGCAACAATAATCTGTGATGTCCCTATTGAATTTGATGAAGAAGAGTTGGAAACCAATGAACCGAATAAAGAGATGCTGAAATCTCTTTTTAATGAATTGGAATTCAGAACATTAGCAAACAAAATTTTAGGGGAATCCATTTTTGAAAATATAGATACTGTTAAGCACAAATACCATTTGATTGACACACCTAAAAAAAGAAAAGTTCTTATTGAAAAACTCAGCAAGCAAAAATCCTTTTGTTTTGATACTGAAACCACGAGCTTAAATATTCACGAAGCCGAATTGGTAGGCATTTCATTTAGCTTCAAAACTCACGAAGCTTATTTTGTCCCTTTCCCGGATATCAATAATGAAGACGCTGCTTCTATTAGTCAGGAAAAGGGGCAAATTGACTTGTTTCAAGATTCTAATCCCGACCTGCCTACCGGGCAGGCAGGCACGAGTGTCGGGGCAGGACTTAAAAGCCCAAGTAAAGAAGCAATCGCGATTGTAAGAGAATTCAAGCCGGTTTTTGAAAACAGCGGGATAGAAAAAACAGGTCAGAATTTAAAATATGACATTTCTGTTCTTAATCGCTATGATATGCAAATTAAAGGAAAGTTGTTCGACACCATGCTTGCCCATTATCTCATAGAGCCCGACAGGGAACATAATATGGACTTTCTTGCAAAAACGTTTTTGAAATACTCACCTGTCTCCATTGAAACCCTGATTGGCAAAAAGGGGAAAGATCAGTTAAGTATGCGAACCGTTCCAATCGAACAGTTAGTGAATTACGCATGTGAAGATGCTGACATTACATTGCAGTTAAAAGAAATTTTTGAACCCTTGGTTGAAGATAATAGCAACACCCGAAAGATTTTTGATGAAATAGAAACTCCATTGATCCCTGTGCTGGCATCAATGGAAGCTGAAGGCACTAAGTTGAACCCCGATGCCTTGAAAGAGCTATCCGGAAAATTAGTGCCAGACATAATGTCTTTGCAAAAAGAAATCTATAAACTGTCGGGTGCAGAATCCAATATTGATTCTCCTAAGCAAGTTGGAGAAATCCTCTTTGACAAATTAAAAATCACAGATAATCCTCAAAAAACAAAAACAGGACAGTATGCAACAGGTGAAGATATTTTGACGAAATTAATTGGTAAACATCCAATAATTGAGACAATATTAGAATACAGGGAACTCCAGAAACTTAAAAATACCTATGTTGATCCTTTACCCGATTTAATAAACCCCCAGACCGGCAGGATACATACCCAGTTTAACCAGGTAGTTGCCAGAACCGGCAGGTTGAGTTCTGATAAACCCAACCTTCAAAACATTCCGATCAGAACAGAAAGAGGTAGGGAAATCCGAAAGGCATTTGTTCCGAGAGATAAAAACTATGTTCTTCTGTCTGCCGATTATTCTCAAGTTGAACTTAGGATCATTGCCGAACTGAGCAAAGACCAGGGAATGTTAGATGCATTTATCCAGGGACAGGACATCCATGCTTCCACAGCATCTAAGGTATACAATGTCTCTATCGATGATGTGACAAGTGAAATGCGAAGAAATGCAAAAATGGTAAACTTTGGTATAATTTATGGTATATCAGCATTTGGTTTATCTCAGAGATTAAATATTCCCAGAAAAGAAGCGGCACAAATTATTGAACAATATTTTATCAAATATCCAAAGGTGAAGGAATACATGGGCAATACCATAGAATTTGCAAGGGAGCACGGATACGTTGAAACGATTATGGGACGAAGAAGATACTTAAGAAATATTAATGATAATAATGCTATGGTTAGAGGAAGCGAAGAGAGAAATGCAATTAATGCACCAATACAAGGAACAGCAGCAGATATGATCAAAATTGCCATGATAAACATCTATGCAGAACTGATGAAACTAAAGCTCAAAACAAAAATGACACTGCAGGTTCATGACGAATTGGTATTTGATGTCTTTAAAAAAGAAGAAGAAATAGTTACGCCAATTATTGAAAAGAAAATGAAAGAAGCTATACCGATGGTTGTTCCTCTGGAAGTAGATATGAAAACGGGAACAAATTGGTTAGAAGCACATTTTTGAAACAATTTTTCATCACAAGCGTATCAGATCAAATTAAATTAATATATTTGGCCGTTTATTTATTTTTCTATCTTTGTTTAAAATTTTGCTCCATGACAATAAACCTTTATAAAACAATAGCTGCATATATGCGTGTCGGTTTAGTTGCCTGTTTGCTAACTGTATTTTTTGCCTGTAGTCCTGAAAGCAATGAAAATGTAGAAAGTGAGATTGAGGAAGAAGAAGAAGTTGGCACCAAAGACATAAAAGTGAAAAAAGTAGGAAAGGTATTTTACACTATCCCCTCCCCACTCGAAATGACTTCACTTATAAAAAAAGCAGGAGCTTCCTATGATAAAGAAATTGGAAATTCTGTTTCAAATGCTTCGAATTATGTTACCAACATAAGCATGGCGTTGAACCTGGGCGTTTACGGTGCAGATCTAAGTTATGCAAGCATCTTTGATCAAACCCAGGAAACATTGCGCTATTTTGCAGTTGCCAAGAAACTAGCAGACGGAATTGGAATAAGCAGCGCCTTTGGAAAATCAACATTGGATCGCATAGAAGCCAATATCAATGTCAGGGATTCTTTAATCTCAATCATCTCCGACTCATACTGGGAAACAGATGCTTATTTAAAAGAAAACAAAAGATCCAGTACTTCCGCATTAGTGATTACCGGAGGATGGGTTGAGGGCTTATATATTGCAACAAGATTAGCAGCAAGAACTTCCAATAATAAAGAAATTGTTAGCCGTATAGGTGAACAGAAGCTGTCATTAAATAATCTGATAGCAATGCTAAACAGCTACGATGCCGAAAATATTGTTACAATTTTAAATGAATTGACTGACTTAAAGCAGATTTATGAGAGGGTTGAATTAACTTATTACCGAGAAGAACCCTCTACAAACCCAGATACCAAAGTAACAACTATTAATACTACCAGTAAAATATCTATAAGTGAAGCTGAGTTGAGTAACATCACTGACAAAATTGCATCGATTAGAAATAACATCATTAAATAAAAACCCCGTTAAAGGGATTAAGAAATTTATGCAAATGAAGAATAGAAATATCTACCGAATATTAGTGTTATTGCTCTTGGTCATTAACCTACCACTTAACGGCTATTCTCAATGCAAGGGTTTCGCCAAAAAGAAATGTATACCGCAATTAACACCTTTTATTCATAACGGGCAGTTAAACAGCACTACCTTAGTGGAGGGAGAATCAGCTGAGTTAGTGATGACATTCTATTCTGGCCAGCAATACAGGGTATTGGTCTGTGGACAAAAAAGCTTAGGTGTGATAGATTTCCAATTGATGGATATGGATCGCAATGTGATCTTTGACAGCAAAAAGCAA
>JAESTI010000359.1 GCA_016763665.1 Bacteroidia bacterium
GAAGTTTTAAAATACGACTTAACTGAATTTGTAACCAACTCAATCTGCTCATCTAAAATTTCAGGATATATAGGTAAAGATAAGCAGTTATCAGCCAGTTTCTCAGTTTCAGGAAAATCTCCTTTTTGGTATCCAAGATGAGCAAAACATTCTTGCAAATGCAATGGGATAGGATAATGAAGTCCTGAAGCCACCTCTTGATCACCTAAATGCTTTTGCATTTCATCCCTATTTTCAAGTTGTATCACAAATAAATGATAAACATGGTTGGCATAATCCATTTCCTGAGGTAAGGTTATCTCTTCAATATCCGAAAGTAAGTTTCTGTACTTTTCGGCAACTGCCCTTCTTTGCTCGGTCCATGTTGGTAAATGACGGAATTTAACTCCTAATACAGCTCCCTGAATAGCTTCCATTCTGTAATTATGACCATAATAAGTATGGTGATATTTTTGAGATTGCCCCTGATCTCTCATCGCTTTTATCTTTTCAGCTATCTCTGCATTGTTTGTTGTAATAGCCCCTCCTTCTCCGTAAGCACCCAAATTCTTTCCGGGATAAAAGCTAAATGAAGCAGCATCCGCTAATCCTCCAACCTTTTGCCCGTTAAATTCGGCCAAATGAGCCTGAGCTGCGTCCTCGAACAGCAAAATTTTTCTTCTTTCAGCAATTTCCTTCAGAGCAGCCATATTTGCAGGTTGACCGTATAGATGAACCGCCAATATTGCCTTTGTATTTTCAGTTATTGCATCCTCAACTTTTGAAGGATCAATATTGTAGCTGTCTGCTTCGCAATCAACAAAAACCGGCTTTGCACCACATAATGTTATTCCCCAAATAGAAGCAATAAATGTGTTTGCCGGAACTATTACCTCATCACCGGGTCCAATATCGTAAGCCCACATCACCAAATGATTACCATCAGTACCTGAACTAACTCCTAAACAATGATCTACATCATGAGCTTCAGCAAAAAGCATTTTCAAATGCTTGTACTTTAGGGCCTAAGATGTACGCAGTATTATCTAATACATCATTTATTTCCTTTTGTATCTCCTCCTTTACCTGGCTATAATTAGCTTTTAAATCTAAAAATGGAACTTTCATCTGTATATAATTTATTTTTTAAAATTACCATTCATATTTATTTTATCGTAAATCTTTTCTATAATCTCCACTGTTTTCATACCTTCATAAGCAGTAGTTGCCACTACTCCATTACCAGAAAGTACATCAATTACATTCTTATATACTTTATCGTGGTTTGACATAGAACCTTGATAATATCCATAATCATTCGCAGGTCTGGATTCATCAACACCTTTTATTTCATACCCTTCAATTTTTTGATATTCAAGCGCATTTAAATATTGACCTCCCACCTTAACACTCCCCTTTTCACCAAAAAGAGTTATAGAGCCTTCCATATTTTTTTCATAACTATTTACCGTGTAATTTATTGTTCCCAGAGCACCACTTTCAAATTCTAGTGCCACTACTCCTGTATCTTCAAACTCTACTAAATCTTGATGAAAAAAATTCTTTCCAAAAGCATGCACTTCTTTAACATCACCAACAAACCAATACATTAAATCAACAAAATGACTAAATTGAGTATATAGTGTACCCCCATCTATATCTTTTTTACCTTTCCAATCTGAGTTTTGATAATATTGGTTGTTTCTATTCCAAAAACAATTTACCTGGACATTTACAATTTTACCAAGTTTCCCTTCATCAACAGCCTCTTTTAAAGCCCTTATGGGAGGATTAAATCGGTTCTGTTTTATCACAAAAAATTTTCTGTCTGTTTTGCTTACCGCATCCACAATATTTTTACCGTCAGACAAATTTGTTGCCATTGGTTTTTCGCAAACCACATGTTTTTCTTTGCTAAGAGCTAAAATTGATTGACCAGCATGAAGAGCATTGGGAGTACAGATAGACACGACATCCACATCCTTTTGAACCTTTAAAAGTTCTTCCAAATCAGTAAATGCATTGCATGAATACTTTTTCGCTAAATCCTCAGCTTTTTGTTCCACAATATCACATACTGCCACCAAAGATGCTTGATCATTGATATGTTCAGCATGCCTTTGTGCAATATGGCCACAACCTACTATAGCAAATTTTAGTTTACTCAATACTTGTTTCTTGAAATCAAAATAGTGTGCAAAGGTATCAAAAATTGAAGAATTTTAGAAGTCAAAATTCAGACTACTAAAAAAATAATTTCCTTGCAATATGGATGGTGTATACACATTTTTCTTTTCACCAAAAATTTTGGCAGATTTGAATCCTACCCTGGCAAAAATATCATTAGTCATTTGATAATGCGTTTCAATTGAAAGCAGGTTGTTACTCCACTCTATGTTATCAAGGAATGGCAAACCCCAAACATCATAACCAGTAGTATATTCATATTGAGTTCCGACCTGGGCATATAAATAACTTACGTTGATCTTGACTTGTTTAAGAGGTTTATAGGTGAACTTAACATACCATTCACGAGCATTATCCCCCAGATAATGTCCTAAATTGTATAAATTAGATTCAAAAGTGGTAGTTGGAATAAAGTGACTGTAAGTAGCAGGATTAGTTCTAGTGTATTCTATTAATATTGAAGTTTTGTAAATGATGTTTGAAATCTTGATTCCTCCTTTAAAACTATAAAAGTTACTATGAGCAGCTCTATCAAACATTCTATTTAGACCAATTTCATCAAGAAATAAACTGACATAACTATGAACTTTTCTGAAAGGCCTGTAACTAATATCAAAAAACATTTGTGCATTTTGACCAATATAATTAGAGGAACCGGTGGAATGATCTATTGACTTATAAAAGAACACTGGTATCAGATAAGCAGGATAAATACCTACATCACTATATACTACTGAGTTGCCTACTGAGAAGTTGATTTTTTTATTAGGGAATATTGTCAAAAAGTTGGACGCCAAATATTTAGGACGCATAACCTGCCTGGTACCATTACTAAATTGATAGCTTCTTAAGCTATCAATCACTTCTGACACCAGCCAAGCATGTACATAGTTAAAGTTTAGCCACTTTACAGGCTGAAGTTTCAAATTTAAGTATGGAAATGATGGAGTACGTCCAGAAAAAATATTACTGCCATTGTATCCATTGCCCCAAGAAAAGTGATCTTTGATCAAACCAATCGAACCCCATTTCCAAGACCATGTAACCCCACCTCTCATTTCACTATATTCGTTTCCGTTGCGGTAGTTAGCTCTCGACTTGTCAGTTATGTAAGTATTGAGTAGTAATGGCTCATTTTCATGATGATCTCTTAAATTGGCATAAAAACCAAAATGTTTTCCTATATATCCAAATATTTCTCCTCCAATCCATCTATTATATACCAAATTGCTCTTATTAAACACAGCATCAACTCCTACAACTGGATTTAATGAGAACGTAAATAGTGAATCTTTATAATAAAATGCATCAAATCTCTTATCAAAGTCCTTTGATCTTCTTAATTCCTTATTGTAATCTTGTAGAAAAAAATTCAACTCTCCCTTTTGCCTTGGATTTAGTTTATCGTTTTGGCTTTTTGCTAACTCAAGATATTTAGCGATTTGAAGTCTGGAATATGGTTTGACGGCAGTATTGACAATAATTAGCTGTTCTGCAGCCAATTCATCA
>JAESTI010000360.1 GCA_016763665.1 Bacteroidia bacterium
GAAATGCCTATTGTATCTATAAAGTATATGTTGTCAAGATTGTGGTTTATTGTGGGGTTTTACTTTTTGGGTACTCAACTATTTAAAAATTATAAGAACATTAAGCGATTTATTTGGTTGTACACTTTGCCATTACTTGGAGTAATAATTTATACATTAATCAGACATGCCTATTATGGATTTTCTCAGGAATCATCAACATGGGTGATGGAACCCTTTTATAAGAATCATGGCGTTTATGCGGTTGCTATTGCGATGTTGTTCCCTTTGATGATCATCTACATGATTAAAGCCAATAGGTTTAGAAATAATTTGTTGCAGAATGCCATGATAGTTATCACCAATATTATTTTTCTTGTAGGGATGATATTTTCCTATACACGGGCAGCATGGTTAAGTTTAGCAGTAGCAGTAATGGCTTTGTTTGTTTTTCAATTTAAAGTGCAGTTAAGAAGTATATTATTGGTAGTGTCGGTAATTGCTGGAATAGGACTTTATAATTTTCATGAATTAGATATGGCTTTGAACAGAAATGTTCAGGATTCTTCTACTGATTTTCAAGAGCATGTAAAATCTATTTCTAACGTTTCTACCAATGCCTCAAATATGGAGAGGCTCAATAGGTGGAACTGTGCTATCAGGATGTTTTTAGAAAGGCCAATTGTTGGTTGGGGTCCGGGTACGTATATGTTTCAATATGGCCAATTTCAAAAACCTTCTGAATTAACCATTATCAGTACCAATGCGGGAATAAGAGGAAATGCTCATAGTGAGTATTTAGGTCCGTTGGCCGAATCTGGTTTTTTGGGCTTCTTTACATACTTCTTGCTTATACTAATTGTAATTGACAGGGGGATGAAACTCTATTACACCCTTGAAGACAAAGAGTTGAAGTATTTAATTTTAGGAATATTATTAGGATTTATCACCTATGTGGTGCATGGAGTACTGAATAATTATCTGGATATGGATAAAGCGGCTGTTCCGTTTTGGGCTTTTATTGCGATAATTACTTCAATAGATATCTATCACAATAAGACTAAGCAAATATCCGACAGCTCAGAACAGTTACGTCATCAGTAAATGGTTGCTCTTCCTTGTACTGATTTACCTTTTCCCATAATCTTTTATGGAACACTTCAATTTCGCTGTAAGCGTATTTCATTATGAATTCACTTAGCCTATCTAATTGGTAGGCTTCTTTTTTGTCGTTTTCTACTTCCACTAAACCATCAGTATAACAAACTATCACTGCTTCACCATCAACTTTTATGGTTCCTTCTGATATCTTTGGAAGATCCTCAAACATTCCTAATATGGTGCAGCCTTCCTGTAGTTGTTCTATGCTCTTATCCCTGTACAGAATAGGTGGGTTATGTCCTGCATTCACATACTTTAATATCCTCGTTTTTACATTATACTTTGCCATGAAGAATGTAATAAACTTTTCTCTTTTAGCAGTTTCAAGAACTCGAGTATTTAATATTGGAACTAGCTCAGTTAGTTCTTGAGTTTGAATTAACAAGGTGTGCAGGTTAGCTTGCAAGCTTGCCATTATTAAACCTGCGGCAAAACCTTTCCCTGAAACATCTGCGATACAAAAAATAATTTCTTCATCATTTAACTGGATATAATCATAATAATCTCCTCCTACGTCATTATGTGGAAAATAAGTTGCCTTCATTTCCAAGAATTTGTTTTTAGGCAATTTTTTGGGGAAAAGCATGGTTTGCATTTGAGCCCCCAGTTCCAATTCCTTTTTTAGCACATCCTGTTGGATTTGTTCTCGTACTAATTTCTTATTTTCAAAAGCAACGCAAATGATATTACTAATGGTTTGGATGGAGCGAATATCACTAAAAACATGACCTTCAGTTTCGGATGTACTTCCCAATAGAACATATCCCAATGGTATATCTTTATGATAGACAGGGACAACAAGCTCAAATCCTTTCAGACTAGGATTATTCAGGTTTTCAAGAGATGTAATTTCTTTAAAAGCGATTATATCTTTTTCGATGTTTATTTTCTTTAATCCTATCTTATCTATACCACTGCTGCAAACCGGTTCCCATTTTTCATTTTTAATGAACACGGCAAGCTTTTTAACTCCAATTTTGGAAGTCAGGATGTATTCGTAAATTTCAAATAAGGAGGAAGTTGAAAAGTTGCTATTAATGGCTTGGGTTATTTCCAAAAGAAAATTCAACTCTATTTGATGCTGTCTGAGTTGTTTTCTTAATTCACTCTCTGAAGGTCCCTGTATATCAAGAATTTCCTTTCCCGGTTTATCCGCTATAGCGGCTGATTTTTTTTGCATTCTTAATATTTAAAAAGAGCTTCCTTTTACATCAATGGCATCACGTAAGCCATTTCCTAATAGATAGAATGACAATACCATAATAACAATTGCTATACCCGGTAATATAGCAAGATATGAGGCATCTACAATAATGTATCCATAATTTTCTTTGATCATCATTCCCCATGAAGGAGTTGGAGGCTGTGCGCCCATTCCCAGAAAGCTCAGACTTGCTTCTGCAATAATTGCATTAGCAAAATTGGATGCAGAAATAACTGTTATAGGTCCCATGATGTTTGGAAGGATATGCCGTAAAATAATTCTTGTATTGCTAAACCCGAAGGACCTTCCTGCCTCGATATATCCCATTTCTCTTAAACTTAAAATTTGCCCTCTTACAATTCTTGCGATTTCAACCCACATGGTTAATCCAACCGCAACAAAGACTTGCCAGAAACCCTTACCAAGAGCTAAAGTAATTGCAATTACTAATAACAAAGTAGGAATTGACCATACAACATTAATAAGCCAACTGATAGCATCATCAACCTTTCCTTTGAAGAATCCGGCCATTGCACCAAGAGGAATTCCAATTATCAATGATATCAAAACAGAAATGAACCCAACAGCCAAAGAAATGCGAGTGCCTAAAAGCAGCCTGCTCAGCATGTCCCTTCCAAACCTATCAGTTCCGAGTAAGTACTTTTTTGTAATTATGTTATGTTCTTCAATTTCATTTTGAAGCATTTGAATGGAGCTATAACATCTTTTACCATAATAGTTACTAAATGAAATCTCATCTCCATGAACAATAATATTAGGATTTTCAATCGAAAGTGAGTTTGTAATATTTGCGACATTATAACTATGCTCAGGGCCTTCTCTGTTATCAATTCCGATGTACTCCCTAACCAGGATATTTGCACCTTCAAACTTGTATCCAGTTATAGGCATGGATTGATAATTACTTTCTCTACCAATAAACATGGCAGCTAACACGCTTGTTGTTTTGACTTCATCGTTCTTAGCAATTTTGAGCATCTGTATACTGAATCCTGGTTTTTTTGTACCTAGCTGTAAGGTCATGTCATTAGACATTGGAGTGGGATCAGGTAAGATTAAATAACCTAATAAAGCAATTAATGTAGCAATTATAATAGTTGTCATACCACACATGGCAAGCCTACTTCGCTTTAATCTTTTCCAGGCATAATAGCCGGGAGAGTGTGATTCGATATGCTTTCTGTTATACAATTCGCTTAGTATGTTCTACTCACGTGTACGCGATCTTTCCATTTATAACCCCCAATATTTCCATAGAAAGCAATAAAAACTACATATATAATATGACATAGTTGAGTAGGTATAAACCACTTCAATAATTGTTGCTTTTTAAAGAATCCGGTCACTAAATATAGAAATATCAATTCTAAAATAAATTTAATAGCTATTTGAAATACGTATGCCTCATAAATGCCTTTTGAAAAGCTTAATATCAAATTTAATAAAAAAATCATATTGAATAATAACACTATCCAAGCAGTGACAGTTGAGTGTACATTTTTATACTTGGTACTTTTAGAAACCCATCTTTTTCTTTGTGTTAGGAAACCACTTAAAGTGGCTTTGGCATAAGTATCAACAATGCAATCCTGAGACTTTAAAAAATGAATATCATTGGGATATTTTTTAGCGATCTTATGCATCAGGAATTCATCATCACCAGAACTATAGGATTCGAATCCTTCAAATCCCTCTACTTCTCTGAATGTTTCTTTTAGATAAGCTAAATTGCCTCCATTGCACATATTTGGTCTTTTGATGCTCATGGCAGCAGCCCCAGAACCACCCAAACCCATAATTTCCAAACATTGCATTTTTTCAAAAAGTGAATTACCTTCAAAACATCCAACAGGTCCACTGATCAATTTTGGATGTGCATCTTCGTAATAATCAATTGTTGTGCTTACCCATTTGGGGCCTGCTATGCAATCTGCATCTGTAACAAGTATTAGATCGTATTTAGATGAATTAATCCCAGCTTTAATAGCTTCCTTTTTCCCAAATATCTCACCACCCATTTCATCAAGTTTAATTATTGATAGGTTATTCAGATTTAGTTTCTCTTTACATAATTCTATAATTTCAATTGTTCGATCTGTTGAATGGTCGTCAATTACAATGATCTCAAACAAATGTTTCGGATAATCTTGTTTTGAAATGTGGTATAGGCAATTTTCTATATGTTCTTCTTCATTTCTAGCAGAAATCAAAATGGAAATTTGAGTAGACAATTCCGATACATCCTTTTTCATACGATGATCTTTCAATTGGCACCAACCAATAATATAATCTACAAATAACCATCCATAAATGAGCGAAATAACAACAGTGATGGCACTAAGGAGCATTGTTTCTGAAAAATTTCATATTGAAAACAAAAATGGAACCGATCAATGCTGGCAAAATTTGATTGATTAACCATAAACAAGCAGTAGCAGTTAATAAACCTAAATGGTTGGTTGAAAACATTCCAAGAAAATAAATGGCGAGCGATCCTTTAATTCCCAATTGCGCTATCGTAATAGTTGGAATAATTGTGTGAAGGATATAAATAATGAAAATGGACATCACTACAGATAGTAAGGGAATTTGAATGTTAAATGCGTATAAGAGAAGTAAATATTGAGCTATAAATACAATGTATCTGGTGGAACTGATCAACAACACAGTGGTCAATTCAATCTGGGAATAGTACCGAAAAACTTGAAGATACTTTTCTACTCTCATGAAGTTTTTATTCATATTGAAAAAGTTACTGATCCAGTTCATTTTAAAATAAGCCAGCAGAATTACTCCACATGCTACAAGTCCTAAAATAATCCATAAGAAATATGTGATATTGTTTAAATCCATCTTTATATTGATAAAATAAAACAATCCGAAAATCCCAAGAATTGCTGTAACAACAAATTGACTGGCATTACCTATCATGACAATGATCACTGCTTTCCACCTGTCAGCTTTATCAAGATGAAATACTCTTGCACCAAACTCTCCAAGCTGATAAGGGGCGAAGATATTGAGTGTGCGACCTGAAAAAATCGCGTTCAATGAACGCAGAAATGTTATTGCTTCAATCTTTTTGATCAGAAACTTCCATTTTAACGACTCAAGGCTTGCGTTAACTAACATCAAAATGAGCGCTATCCAAAAAAGTGAAGCATCACCTTTTGTGAGTAACAAAATTAGTTGTTGTGAAATAGATTGAATTTCCCTCTTCTCGAAAATTTGAATGTAAATGAAATAATAGGATAATGCGAAAACGAAAATTTTTATCGACCATGAAATCACTTTTCGATTCGATTCATCTTTTATGAGGCTATATATTGTACTAATAAAGTTCATATTTATTCCGGATACTCAAAGCTACACACTAATGGGTAATGATCGGAAAACTTTTCTTTGATAATTTGTTGCTTAGTAGCAGTGATGCTTTTGCTGTTAAGAATGTAATCTATTCGTATGGGTAATTCCCCTGCATAGGTTGCTCCAAGGCCAAAGTTCCCTTTGTCAAAATTGTCAGTTAAATGTTTGCTGATCTGTTCGTAAGCATACGATGATGGGGTATCGTTAAAATCCCCGCACAAAATTATTGGGTAGCTGCAGTGGGCTATGTGGTTAGCAATAATTTCAGATTGTGAAGCTCGCTTAGCAAAAGCTATCTTTAAGTGATTAAACAGGGAATACCAAGATGATTGAGTAACTTCACTAAGGTGTATAATATTATCTATGGTTGA
>JAESTI010000447.1 GCA_016763665.1 Bacteroidia bacterium
TTGAATTGCTGTTCTGAAAACCCTAAGAACCCCCTAACCATTCCTGAAAAGTATAAAAAAAGTGTCGCGCTTACGCGATACACCTCAGGTGAACCTGAAGTCTCTCACGTCTTCGAGAGAACCCTAACAACAGTATAGCAAATTAGCGCAATATCTGCCCTGCTCAATTATGTGTGGTAGGTGAGGTAGATCGTAGTTTTTTGATAGCGATGTGACAGAACAGCCGGGCAGCATATTGTTATTGTTACAACTTGTTACAATTCTGAAATAATTGCGAAATAACTGTCCTGTTACTTTGCATTATGAAATTACAGTTCAGCATAATAATGATTCTCTTACTTACCTTAACAGGCAGATCACAAACAGAAGTCATTACCCTAGATTGGTGCATCAATACAGCCATTAAAAACAACCCGGATTTACAAGTTCAATACTACAAGACAGAAATAGCAGAACAAGCTATTATCGAAACCAAAGGTGGGTTATTACCAACAATCACCGGAACGGGTTCGACATCGGCCTTTTCAGGGTTTGACTTTGCTAAAAATACCTTGACCACTCGCTTAGGAATTGACGGTAATTACACACTGTATCAAGGTGGTAGGATTAAAAATTCAATAAAAATGTCACAGTCTAACTTGCAAACCACGACACATCAATATCAGGTTGAAAAACTCAATCTAAAGCTCAAGATCAACCTTAGCTACTATGAAATTTTAAAAAACCAATATGTTGTGGAACTATCAGAAAATGACTTTCAAAGAGACTCCCTACGCTATATAGAAATTGAGGCCCGATATGAGGAAGGCCTAATAAAGTATTCGGACTTGTTACAAGCAGAAGTACAACAAAATAACACCAAACTATCATTGCAACAAGCCCAGAACGTACTCGCAATTTCTATTCATCAATTGGCACAAATCATAGCTACACCTCTATCAGAGAAAGCGCAATTCGAAGATCAATTGACACAAACACGCATTAAGAATATTGAAATCGCTTCTTCTGATTCAACAATGTCAGCCATTGAAATACAAACCATTAATTCACAAATAGAAGCACAAAAAATGCAAATTAAAATTGAAGCAGGAAGCAGATTACCTTCCTTGTTAGCCAATGCCTCTTATGGTTATGGCAACACTCAGTTTCAGGATTTTGGAGATATCTGGAATATTGGATTCAGGCTAAACATTCCCATTTATAACGGAAATAAAAGCAATGCCCGAATAGCCCAACAACGCGCTCGGTTGCAAAGTCTTGAATCCACTAAAAAAAGTATTCAACTAGACGTGAAGTGGTCCGTTAGCAGTGCCCAATTACAACGACAAAATGCCCTCTCAAAAGTGGAAATAACAAAAAAAATAATAACAAGCACTAAAGAAAACATGGCTGTTACAGAAACAGAATATGAAGAAGGAATAAGCACATTTAACCAATTGATAGATGCCCAGACACTTTATAATCAGGCGCAACTGAACTCCATACAAGCATTAGCTGATTATCAAATGGCCAATGCCAGATTAAATAGAATACTGGGAGTGATCTGAAAAGTTTTAAAAAAGAACCAATGAAGCAGCAAAAAAATAAAAAATACCGGTGGATGATTCTACTGATTGTAATTAGTACTGGTGCATGGTATTTACTGGAAAGTAATAAAATCATAACATCACCGGAAACAACTACCGCACAAACTCACAAGGTACAACGAGGTGATATCAGTACTTCTGTATTGGCCACCGGTATCATCAAGCCCAAAATAGGTGCAGAAGTAAAAGTAGGCTCAAGCGTTTCCGGCATTGTGAAAAAACTCCATGTTAATATAGGAGATACCATTCAAAAAGGAGCACTCCTGGCAGAACTGGATGATATTGAATATCGCGCTCAATACAACCAAACACTGGCAGCCGTAGATAATGCCAAATCTAACATGGACTATGCAAAAATGACACTTGCAAGACAAAAGAGATTAAGACAAAAGAACTTCAACTCACAAAACGATTTAGATGTAGCTCAAAACAATTACAACAGGTCAGTAGCACAAGTCAAACAAACGGAAGCCAATCTCGATTATGCGCAAATCCAGTTAGCATACACCAAAATTTATGCAACCATATCAGGTGTTGTTGCTTCCATTTCTACCCAGGAAGGCGAAACTGTAGCGGCCAGCTTTTCGGCTCCAACATTTGCAACTATAATTGATTTAGACCGACTCGAAATAAGGGTCTATGTAGATGAAACAGACATTGGTAAAATACAAAATAAACAAAAAGCAACCTTTACTGTTGATACCTACAGCAATACCGATTTTGAAGGAACTGTTCAAACTATTTACCCCAAAGCCGAACTCAAAGACAATGTAGTTAACTACGTTACCATCATAAACATCGATAACTATCACGACAAAATATTACGTCCCGAAATGACTACCATAGTACATATTCACTTAGAAAAAAGAGAAGATGTAATCCTTATTCCTTACCAAGCCATTATAAAAGAATTTGGGAAAAAATATGTGAAAGTACAACGAGGAAAAATCTTCGAAAAGCAAGTTATCGAAACAGGGATAAAACGAAATAAAATGGTGGAAATCACACATGGACTCAATGAAAATGAAATAATCATCATGAACAATTAAACCCAACACTAAAATATTAAAAACAAAAATCGATATGATACAATTGGAAAATATCTCAAAAATCTACGGAGCAAACACAGAAAACAGAGTAGATGCTCTAAAAAACATCTCACTGAAAATAGCTCCCGGAGAATTCATAGCCATCATAGGCCGATCCGGTTCAGGAAAATCAACACTCATGAATATATTGGGCTTGCTTGATCGCCCAACATCCGGAAAATACCATTTCGAGGGAAAAGAAGTCAGTAAACTGCCTATTGATGAATTGGCTGCTATTCGGAATAAAAAAATAGGATTTGTGTTTCAAGCCTTTCACCTGTTGCCCAAAACATCAGCAATAGAAAATGTAGAACTTCCTCTTCTGTACAGCGACAGAACAGACATTAGCAATTTAGCACTAAATGCCTTAAAAGCAGTAGGTCTTGAAAACAGGGCAAAGCATAACCCTGATGAACTCTCAGGAGGACAACAACAACGAGTAGCAATTGCCAGGGCTTTAGTAAACGAACCTGAAATCATCCTTGCCGATGAGCCTACTGGTAATTTAGACACTACATCAAGCAAAGAAATCCTGGACATTTTCAGGAAACTATCTGCACAAGGAAAAACCATTATTATTATTACACACGAAGAGGAAATTGCAGCTAATGCATCCAGAGTGCTCAAAATTGTTGATGGACAAATTGATTCTGACCAAGAAAATCGTAATAAAACAGGAAACAATATCGCACGAACAGAACAAAACTAAAATGACAATCTCATCCGATCAAAAATCATAAACAGATGCAAAAAATAATCAATAAGAGAGAAATAATAACGCTGAGTTTGTTGATGACCATAATTCCCGCCTTTGCTCAAAATAACAGTCGTGGAACATTAACCATAAAGACAGATAATTTCTCACATGATAAGGGACAAGCTGTAATCAAATTGTTTCAAAAAGATGAGGATGTATTTGGAGAAGCTTTTATACAATTAGATGAAACCATAAAAAATGGAAAAGTAGTATTCACATTGGAGAATATTCCCTTTAAAGATTATGCAGCAACACTGTTTCATGATGAAAATTCCAATGGTATTTTAGATCATAAATTCGGATTTCCCAATGAACCTATGGGGTTTTCAAATAATTGGAAACTTACACTCTTTTCCGGAATGCCAAATTTCGATAAGCTGTCTTTCAAATTTTCGATACAAGAATCAGAACACCAAATAAGCATTAATTAAAAACAATTAAGAAATAGATAGACCATGAATTATAGAAGAAAAATGAAAGTTTTACTGTCACTGTTAACGATATTATTGTTGCAAGGTGAGGAGGTTATAGCTCAAAACAAAGAATCTAATTTTAGCATCAGCGGCTATATCAAAGATGCCGAAAATGGAGAGAGTCTTATTGGAGCAACCGTTTACTCCAAGGAGAAACTGATAGGAACAACCACAAATGTTTATGGGTTCTATTCATTGACACTTCCATCCGGAAATCATGATGTGGTAGTAAGCTACCTGGGTTACCGAGACAGTATTACTTCGCTTAGCCTGGAAAAAGACATGCAACTGACGATTGAATTGAATCCGACAGGCCAACAACTGGATGAAGTTGTAATTTCTTCAGAACGAGAAGACCAAAATATCTCTGAGCTCAAAATGAGTCTCCAGAAAATTGAAATGAAAACGGTTAAGGAACTTCCTATTACTCTGGGAGAAGCTGATGTGATCAAAACCATACAACTTGTTACCCCGGGGGTGCAATCAGTAGGGGAGGGTAGTAATGGTTTTTCCGTAAGAGGGGGAAATACTGATCAGAACATGATCTTATTGGATGAAGCCGCAGTATACAACCCCACCCACCTGCTGGGTTTCTTCTCTACGTTTAATACCAATGCCATAAAGGATGTAACATTATACAAAGGAGGAATTCCCGCCCAGTACGGAGGTAAAATAGCTTCGGTAATGGATATTCGGATGAAAGATGGAAACAACAAAAGAACAGCAGTATCGGGAGGAATCGGGCTTCTGGCTTCCAACATTACCATTGAGTCTCCCATTCAAAAAGACAAAAGCTCTTTTATTGTGAGTGCAAGGCGTTCTTATTTCGATTTGATCTTTGCTCATGTTAATAATGATGAGGCAATCAATAACAATAAAGTGTTTTTTTATGATGTCAATGCCAAAGCCAATTTTACATTGGGGAAAAAAGACCGAATCTTTATTTCCGGCTATACAGGAAGAGATAAATTTAGGTTTGGAAAAGAATTCGGGCTGAACTGGGGAAACAACACCGGAACTTTGAGATGGAATCATATCTACAATAACAAATTATTTTCCAATACTTCGCTAATAAGCAGCGATTTCGATTATGGAATTACATTGGGAACCGGAGATAACCAAGCTGATTTTGTGGCCGGTATTCGCGATCACAGTTTGAAGCAGGATTTTGATTGGTTTATCAATGACAAAAATCAACTCTCATTTGGATTTCAATCTACCTACCACACCTACAATCCGGGAAAAGTAGAAAGCGGTGAAAACTCCACTTACAACAACTTTGAGGTGGATAAAAAATATGCGTGGGAAAACAGTGTGTACATCACCAACAAACAGGAAATAACCAAACGCCTTGCGGTACAATACGGTTTAAGAGGTACAGCCTACAGCTTAATTGGCCCTTCTCGAGAATTTGTCTTTGACGACCCAGATGATCGCCATCCTACCGATACGATGACATTCGAATCAGGTGAGTTTTATCAAACCTATTACACATTAGAGCCGAGGTTAATGGTTCGCTATCATCTGAATGAAAACAGCTCCATAAAAGCATCCTATGATCGAAATAGTCAAAACATTCATTTGGCTTCTAACACGATGGTGGCATTGCCTACGGACCTGCAACTACCCTCGAGTATGCGGATAAAACCGGAAATAAGTGATCAAGTTGCATTGGGTTATTTTAGAAACTTCAAAAACAACGAATACGAATCTTCTATTGAAGTGTACTATAAAGAGATGCAAAACCAGATTGAATTCAGAAATGGCGCAGATATTTTTGCTAACCCATTCATTGAGCGGGAATTGGTTTTCGGAAAAGGATGGAGTTATGGAACGGAACTTTTTGTGAGAAAAGCAAAAGGCAAAACAACTGGGTTGATCTCTTACACACTTTCCTGGTCAAAACGACAATTTGATGACATCAATAACGGAGAAGAGTTTTTTGCCAGCATAGACAGACGAAATGTATTCAATGCAGTTGTTAGCCAAAAAGTCAATAACAAGTGGACTTTATCAGCCACCTGGTCTTATGCGGATGGCAATGCCGTATCATTTCCAACAGGTAAAATGGAGTTGGACGGGCAAACCATTGCGATCTACTCCGAAAAGAATGCTTACCGAATGCCCGCTAATCATCACTTAGATTTATCGGCCAACTATAAAGTAAAACAAAAAAGAAAAATAAAATCAGAATGGAACTTCTCCATCTACAATGTATATGCCCGCCAAAATCCCTGGATCTATTCCTTTAGAGAGTCAGAAACCAACGATGGACAAATGGAAGCAGTGAAATTGTACTTGTTTTCGATTGTTCCTTCGGTTTCCTGGAACTTTAAATTTTAAACGATGAAATCATTAAACCCCACAAAAATTAAAAAAAGAACAACAACCAATAACAAATCGGCTTAAACAAAATAGACATGAAAACTATAACCATCAGTACATTTATCATTGCCATAATATTCCTCTATTCCTGTGAAAAAGTAGTGGGACCCGAGGAATTGAACTTGGGAAATCATACCCCGGAGATAGTCATTGAGGGTTATGTGACCAACCAGACAGGCCCATATCAGGTTACCATTCGCCAATCGACAGACTACTTTAGTGTTTCGAGCTTTAAAGGTATCAACAATGCTACTGTGTTGCTTTCAGACAATGCCGGACAGTCAGAAATTCTTACCTATAAACCGGGTAGTGAAGGTATTTACCTTACAACCTTCTTTCAGGGTGTGGAAGGACGTGAATACTATCTAAATGTAGAGCACAATGGAGTAGAATACAATGCTTCCTGCATCATGTTCCCCTCCCTTAAGATCAATGAGCTGAGCTATCGATTCAAACAGGAAGCAGTACATGTAAATGAAGCTGGATATTTTGTAACCGTAAATGCGGAGGATCGTCCCGACAGGTTAGATTACTACCGTGTAAAAGGGTATAAAAATGATTCTTTATATGATGATGGTGAAGATTATCTCATCGAAAACGACTATGCGTCCGATGGAAATAATATTGAAATAGAATGCAGCTTCAATTATGCTATTGGAGATACCGCCAAAATTGAAGTTCTGTCCATTGCTTATTCCACTTATCAATTTTACCTGTCTTTAAAACAGCAGCTTACCGCTGGATCAGGCAACAATTTTACCTTGCCGGCTACCAACATTAAAGGTAACATTGAGGGAGACGCATCCGGCATTTTTGCAGCTTATTCAATTACAGAACAAGAAATAGTCATACAATAAAATTCATATAACAAAAATCATAAAACAATGAAACAAGAAA
>JAESTI010000361.1 GCA_016763665.1 Bacteroidia bacterium
AAGCCAACATAGGAACTTGGGAAGTAGCCATCTGTGACAAAAACAATTGTTACCTCTCCAGTGTTACAGAAAAGGAATTCACATTATCTGGAAGCGAACCCGGAAAAGAAGGTGAAATCGGAATCTTAAATGCACATTTTTATCCAGACGGGGTTATCGGTGTGGGGTTTTTGGATCTGAAATTAGTTAATACAGCAGATACAACTGATGCAGTAACAATAACATATAAAGCCCAGGCTTATCCTACAGGTATCGGAAATTCAAAATTAGTTAGCTACAATTTTGAAGTATATCCAAGTCCTGCAAGTGAATACATTAATATTTCATTTGATGATAATGAATTAAGTGAAGTGGAGATCTATAATATTCTTGGGAAAAAATTAAGTACCATTAAAATTAGCAAAAAGGCGATTTATAACATTACTGATCTTCCAAAAGGATTATATTTCATAAAGGTTAAGGACAGCAACGGAGTTGTTCATACCAAGTCTTTTGTAAGAAATTAGAGTATTGCTTACAGCTTCACTACAATCTTCTCAATATCTTTCATTATTTTATGAATACTAATAATTGATGAAGAAATTTCTTTTTGTTTTCGTGTTTTTCTTAACTCTAAACACTTTCGCGCAAATTTCCGGTGACTTAATGTTAAATTATAATTTTTATGACCGTGATCCAAAAATAGGAGCTTCGGGAAATAAATTGTATGATAATTATTTATCAGGGGGTGAAGGTTGGTTCACGGTAAATTATAGTAAGGATAAATTCAATGCAAGGCTTCGTTACGATATTTTCAATAACTCAAATTTATTCAATCCGAATGATGCATACTCCGATCAGGGTATTGGATTTTGGTCATTGAGTAAGAAAATTGACAAACTAACTATTACAGCAGGTAATATTTACGATCAATTTGGCAGTGGTTTAACATTCAGATCATATGAGGAAAGAGGCCTGGGCCTCGATTACGCATTGAAAGGAATACATGCTAAATACGAATTTAATGATACCTGGATGATAAAAGGTTTTACAGGTAGAATGAAAAAGCAATCGGCCAAATTTGATTACCACAAGGAGATCATCAAAGGTATTAACACTGAAAAGTATTTCAAACTCTCTGATAAAGTTCAATTAAGCCCTGGGTTGTCATTCGTTAATAGAACTATTGATAATACCAATATGACCTCATTGGTTAAAAACATCGAATCCATTCCTGATACTAATGAACGAAGATTACTCATTCCTAAATGGAATGTTTATGTTTTCTCTGCCTACAATACAATTTATTATAAAAACATAAGCTGGTATGTTGAGTATGCCGGCAAATCAACAGAAGTCTTAATAGACAGAGAGTCGGAATTACAAAAAAGGCCTGGTCATATTTTTCTAACCTCATTCACCTTTTCAAAAAAAGGAATTGGAACCACCTTCCAATACCGGGAAGTTGAATATTTCCCTTTTAAAACTTCTCCATTAGAAACTGCACTTGAAGGAGTAATTAATTATTTACCCACACTAACCAAACTGAATACATACAGGCTACCTGCCAGATATCCTGCCGCTGCTCAACAATTCAGGGAAAGAGCATTTCAAGGGGATTTAATTTATACTCCCAAAAAAGGGAATACCATTTCTATAAATGTTGCATACATTACTGAAAGAAAGTTAAATGAATTAGCTAAAGCAAAGTTTCTTGATGATACCACTTTGTTTACGGAGGCATTTATTGAATACGAGAAAAAACTCAATAAAAAAACCCATATCGCAATGGGTTTACAATACATCTATTACAATCAACGGATATATCAAAATAAGCCAGAAAATACCATCGTTAAAGCAATAACACCATTTTTTGAAGGTGTCTATAAAGTAAAAAGAAGAAAATCATTTAGGTTCGAATTACAATATATGCACTCAAAAGAAGATTATGGCTCGTGGGCTTATGGATTGCTGGAATACAACATCGCTCCAAAATACTCCATCGCTTTATTGGATATGTATAACATATTTCCAAAGAAATCATTAGTGGCTGGAGAGCCACCTGATGATATTCATTACCCTACACTTTTTGTTTCCTATACTACCGGGGCAACCCGTTTTAGTCTTGCTTACGTAAAACAGGTTGAAGGTGTTGTTTGTACTGGTGGACTTTGTAGATATGAACCTGCTTTTAGTGGGGTAAAATTTAATTTGAATACATCATTTTAGAATTGCTGGTATATGAAGATTAAAACGCTGATATTAATATTAATAACGATTGTAGTAACCACTCAGTTTTATGCATGTGAAGAAGTGCCTCCTAATATAAACATGGATCCGCCGGTAATTCCAGACACAACAAAGGAATTGGTTAGTAACCGGGTATTAATTGAAGATTTTTCAGGAGTGCAGTGTGTTAACTGTCCTAAATCTGCTGAAAAACTGGACGATTTAATGGCTCAATACCCTGGACGAATTGTAGGAGTTCTTATTCATCCTGATAATATTTTTACTAAACCTTATGAAGGAGACAGTTCACTTGTAGCAGATGAAGCCAACGATCTGGAATCCATGATAGGTACACCTCAAGGTTACCCTGTTGGAGTAGTGAATAGGCGAATATTTCCGGGGGAAACTGAAACTTTGCTCAATTATGAAAAATGGGCAGGCTATCTATCACTAGAACTAAAGGATACAGCAGATGTAAAAGTCAGGATAAGTACGAGTTGGAATTCCACATCGCGGAAAGTGGATGTTACAGTAACTTTAATTTATAACGTTGATGATACCAGAGAACAATTTCTTACGGTTGAACTAACTGAAAGTAAAATAATTGCTTCCCAGCTTACACCAACTGGTGTTGATCCCAATTATGAAAACAACCATATACTAAGGCAAATGTTTACGTCATATACAGGTGAATCCATAAAGACTTCCTTTACTAAAGGTGATTCAATTGTAAAAACGTACAGTATGACATTAAAAGATTGGTGGGACGAAAATAATTGTAATGTTGTTGCTCTTGTTCATTTAGGAGGGGATAGCCTAAATGTTATTAATGTAAATGAGGAAGAGCTTGTAGATTAATTTAGTGTTCTTCTCTAAAGTCTCCTTGTTTGAATAATGAACAAGGATTAACGAATTTAGAATATTGATTTTTATGTACTTCTCAAATCAAAAATCGTTAATCCTTGTTCGAAATTTATTGAAAGTCAAAATCTCTAAAATTTATAGGCAAACTCTAATTGTTCAGCTCTACCAGCTTATCCTCGATCTCATATTCATCGCCTTCTGCATATCCTTGATGCTTGTAAACAATATTACCGCTTTTATCAATTATATAAGTGAATGGGATATTGGTAACATTCATTGCTCTTTTAAGCTCTTCGTTAGAATCCAGCAATACTTCAAACTCTAATCCCAGCCCATCAGAAAAAGGTTTAACTTTGGCTGCATTACGAGCATTGTCGATACTTATAGCTATTAATTCTACACCATATTCATCAACCCAATCTTCATACACTTCATTGATATTGGTAAGCTCTTTTTTGCAATGTGTACACCATGTTGCCCAAAAAGACAAAATAGTGATCTTCCCGTTCTTTGCATAGTCCTGAATATTAATAGTTTCTCCATATAAATTTTTTAAACTGATATCAGGCAGCTCAACTTTTACATCATCTTGTGCAAATGTGAAAACACTTCATGTAATTATTAGGGTTAATGTGATAATTCTCTTCATAGTTAAAGTATTGGCAATTCTGTTTTTTATCAATTATAGTTCAACTTTAATGCCAAATTTAAGAAAAAAGTCCATTATTTATCAGTTAGAGTTACCTGTAACGTCCAATTAGTTTCATCTATTATTTTATATCTTTCATCAATTCTTCTACTAACTACCCACACTATATCTTCTTTAGAAGTTAATACTAGCTGGTTACTCTTTTCATTTAAAGGAACTTTTTCATCAATTAGAAAATCACTTAGCTTTTTCTTTTGTTTCATTCCAAGAGGATAAAAATAATCACCATCTCTCCATTTTCTAACCGTTAAAGGAAATGATAACTTATTTTTATCAAGACAAGCTATAGTTCGATCATTTGGAATCTTAAATCCATCAATACCAATTGTTTCAAAGGACAACATCTTTCCCAAAATTTCAACCTCCATCTGTTCTTGTTCAATAATGATTTCATCAAAACTATCATCTCTTAACGGTGAAATTATTAAATGACCTCTGTCCTTTACTAATTGATGAGTTTTAGAAAAAAACCGCTTACCTGG
>JAESTI010000362.1 GCA_016763665.1 Bacteroidia bacterium
AGGAAAGATAAAAGTAAATGAAGAAAATTATCAAACCACCAATCCAAAATACTTTGCCGGTGGCGATGCAGTAAATGGCGGAGCTGAAGTAGTCAATGGCGCTTATGAAGGGAAAGTTGCTGCATTGGGTATATGTGAGATGTTAAATGTTAGTTTATGAATATACTAATATACCAATGCTTACAAATGATACTAATAATATACTAATATACGCATGGAACTCATTAGCAGATCAGTAAGCCTTCGTATATCCGCATTACATATTCGCAGATTAGTAAGCATTAGTATATTCGTATTAACAAATTAGTATTATTATGCCAGATTTATCAGCAAATTTAGCAGGAATAAAATCACCCAATCCATTTTGGTTAGCCTCGGCTCCTCCAGCAAATTCAGGCTACCAGGTAATGAAAGCCTTTGATCAGGGATGGGGAGGTGCTGTATGGAAAACCCTTGGCGTACCTGTTGTCAATGTTTCCAGCCGATATGGTGGAGTACATTACAGAGATAGCCGATTAATAGGATTTAATAATATCGAACTCATTACAGACAGACCCTTAAAGGACAACCTGAGAGAGATAGAGGAAGTAAAAAAATATTTTCCGGATAATGCGGTCATTGCATCTCTAATGGTTGAAACAAAAGAACAATGGATTCAAATTGTAAAAGATGTGCAGAATGCCGGGGCAGATGGCATTGAACTAAACTTTGGCTGCCCGCATGGCATGTGTGAAAGAGGAATGGGATCAGCTGTTGGACAAGAACCATCGGTTCTAAAAACAATTGTTGGGTGGGTGATGGAAGCTGCAACCATTCCGGTAATTGTAAAACTCTCACCATATATTTCTCACATAGAAGAACCTGCCATGGCGGCACAGGAAGGTGGTGGTAATGCAGTATCTCTCATCAATACAATTCAAAGCATTGTAGGTGTTGACTTAGATAGTTTAGCACCCTACCCTATTGTAGATGGACGAGGAACTAATGGTGGTTATTGTGGCCCTGCAGTAAAACCAATTGCACTGAATATGGTCAAAAATCTTGGCTTGCTTAAAGGTTTTAATCTACCCATATCGGGAATTGGTGGAATTGAGAATTGGAGAGATGCAGTTGAGCATATTTTGCTAGGAGCTACTAACGTACAGGTTTGTACTGCAGTAATGCATTATGGTTTTGGAATTATCAGGGAAATGTTACCGGGGCTTGAAAGTTACATGACTGAAAAAGGATTCAATACCGTTGATGAAATGGTAGGAAAGGCACTGCCAAACGTTGGTACATGGGAAACCTTAAACCTCAAATACGATGTTAAAGCCAAGATCAATGAGGAAAAATGTATTGGCTGCCAGATCTGCTATACTGCATGTGAAGATGGAGCGCATCAAGCAATTGGACTTCCCGAAAATGGTGACAACCGTGTCCCTTATATAATTGAAGATAACTGCGTGGGATGTAATCTATGTTCTCTTGTTTGCCCTGTTGAAGATTGCATTACCATGGAGAGAAAAGATGATGGAACAGAAACAGTCACTTGGGAAGAACGAACCGCAAATAATGATATTCCTACAACTTTTAATGACGAACGTGCAGGTGGAATCCACCATTGGGTACCGGAACCGACAGCTGCATTGAAGAAATAAGCAAGTCTTATTTGACGAGTGGTCGAGTCAGCATAATCCATCATAAATTTATGAAAACAAGACTTACGCTACTATCAATCTTTTTCTCATTAACTGCAAGTTCGCAGTCAATAACGTTAGATTCTATTCCTGATGGTTCCGGCCATACCTACATAGCCAGTCCTATCGGTGTTGGACCTTATCCAGCCGTACTGTACAATCACGGAGGACTAGGTGATGCAGTAGGAGGCGACTTACGAGGAACTGCTGTTGCCCTGGCAGAACTCGGGTATTTGATCCGAGCCGAAAAACGCATGGAAACAATATCCATGGCCGGTCACCTTGCAGAAGTAGAAGCCGCACTGGATTCTTTGAGAGCAGACCCACGGGCGGACACAAGTTGCGTAAGTATAATAGGATTTTCTCGTGGGGGGTTGCTTACCTTACAAGCAGGCATCTCCCAAGCAAGTAAAGTGCACGCCATTATTTCCATGGCACCTGCAAGTGCAAATGGACAACTGGAATCAACATTGACAGATCTTTCAGCTATTAACGATCCTGTTCTTGTCTTGGTTGCTAATAACGATACTTTTCAAGACAACCATGTTTTGTTAGCCCAAATGACCTATGATTCGCTCATAGCAACAGGAAAGACAGCTACACTCACCGTTTATCCTGATTACGACTCCAACGGAGACTTAATCATTGATTCCAACGATGATGGTCACGAGCTGTTCTTTATCGTACAAGATCCATATTGGAGCGATGTGATTAATTTTTTAAATGCCACTAACTGTAACAGCACATCAGGTAACCTTCCCGATACAGATAAAGAAAAAATAAGGGTTGTAATTTATCCCAATCCACTTACCCATAACTCAACTTTAAAAATCATCAGTCCTTACACTACGGAATTCACCTTTGAATTCTATGATTATCTGGGAAGAATGATCAAACAAATAACGACAAGCCAAACAGAAATAACACTAGAAAAGACAGACTTTGACACAGGTGTATACTTCTACCGACTATTGGTCAATAATAAGGCCCTAGAACAAGGCAAACTAATTGTTAACTAAAAGAAAACTGGAAAACACAATTCCCATTTCTATAAGCACACTTCCTATGGGAAAAATTTCTGATTTAAGGCACAAGATGCGCCAATCTCAAATTTACTTACCTTAAACTCTCGTGTAAATTATTCAATATATTATACATTTTTTGTGTTTTACATTTAGCTGATTTACAGGAATTTAAGTATATTCAATGCATTTTGAACCAGAAAAGCCTCTCTATTACGGTTAAATATTGTACTTGACTATACAGTATATATTGTTCAACTTTGTTTATAGAAACTGAGAGTATATTTAATTATTTTCTCTTTTATGCATTATCGCTAATGAGTTCAATAATTACCA
The DNA here is from genome assembly GCA_016763665.1 of Bacteroidia bacterium. The sequence continues at coordinate 3,038 of JAESTI010000362.1, forward strand.
ATAAATAGATTGACAGATGAAAAATATTTGCATTATTATCCTGGTATTGATGACAACTATAGACTCAAAAGCCCAAATAACATTAAACAGTAATTCTCATACACCAAGTGTAGGTAGCACGTATAATTATATTTCAGCAAGCTTACCTACTTTCAAATTTAGGCAAGATGGCCCAGATCAAACCTGGAATTTTTCTGATACAACAGGATCAACAATGACCTTTGACTATTTAAGTTTAGCAAATGCATCTGACCCAAGTTCATTTCCTTTAGCAAATCTTATAGAAAGCAGTGACGGTGGAGAAAATTACTATGCTAATTCGTCATCAGAATTAACACTTGAAGGGCATTACCTTGCAGGATATTATCGCATAACCTATTCAGATAAGCGAGAACACTTAAAATTTCCTTTTGCCTACGGGGATGTTATTAATGAATCATATGCTGGAACTGTTGAAAATTTACAGGCCAGTCAAACCTTTAATAGAAGCGGTCTTATTGAAATTAAAGCGGATGGACATGGAACTTTAGTATTACCCTATGACACCATAAACAATGTACTTCGAATCAGGTCAGTATATGCTTATGTTGATTCTATGGGTTCCATTTTCGTTGGCTCATATAACGATACAATATATACATGGTATAATGCCAATACTAATAATTTTATTGCTAGTGTAACTATAAGCTATGCTAATAGCTGGTTGCAAATATCTGCTTACACATATTTAGAAGAAGGTGCTATAATTGGTATATCCAATTATTTAGATACAGATAATAACATTGCCATTTACCCTAACCCTGCCAATGATCAACTCTCTATCGAAATTTCTGGAAATAACAATAACAGTTACGATCTACAAATCATAAATTATATGGGTAAAGTGGTTCTAAAAAGATCATATGAATCCAGCGCAAAAATGGAACTAAACATTTCAAAATTTAATCCGGGAGTTTATTTTATAATGGTTCGAAACAGCAACTTTGTTACAACTAAAAGAATTGTAATACAATAATTAATAAAAAACATTTAAGATACTCCCCCTGATACAACCTATTATATATTGCTATTGGTATTTGTTGCTCTAACGGCCAGGCACAATATGGTAAAGTGTTTGTTTAAGAAATGATCATTTCTCAAAAGAGATCAGTAAATAGAAGCATCAATACCATTCGATTATTTTTGAAAATATTGTTCCATAGGTTATTTCTAAAATATTTTTAATACCTTAGTTGAGGCAATAATTGTCTCGAATGATAAGATGCACCTCAATATTCTTATTGGTATTTCTTCTCTCAAGTACCTTAATTAATGCTCAGCAAACTACTATTCGCGGATTTGCACACTTTAATGCCGGGTTTACCCTAGATTCCCCTCCGACCACTTTTATTAATTTAGAAGAGCAAGACCTTTTTATTACTTCAGAAATTTCAGACAGAATATCATTTTTAGGAGAATCTGTACTAAAAGAGAAAGGATCTATAGGACTAGAAAGGGTAGTGATCAAATTCAACTTGAAAGGCAACCACAATCTACTTTTTGGTAGATTTCATACACCCATAAATTATTGGAATAACACTTACCACCACGGTCGGGTATTTTTTCCTACAATTTATCGTCCCAAAATGTTTTATAGAGGAATCTTGCCAATCCATATACTTGGTTTTAGATTACAGGGGGCAAATCTTGGAAAGCAAAAATTTGGTTACGATATTGTTTTTAGTGAAGCTTTAGCCTTAGAATTGCATATTAAGCCTACTGATGGTCTACAATTAGGAAGTTCAATTTATCTTAATAGGAAAACATATGATTTTACAAATCTACATTTTTCAGAGGATTCCTCTATAACC
>JAESTI010000363.1 GCA_016763665.1 Bacteroidia bacterium
AAACATATTTATTCTTATTGCCTGTTCAAGTACTGAACACACAGTTATTTGAGCAGGCAAATCTTGCAATAATTATTCAACCATTAAGTTTTAATGTTATGGTTGCAATTATTGTTATGGCTTTGCTGATATTTTGTTCAGCCCTGATATCAGGATCGGAAATTGCTTTCTTTTCCTTATCGGCAGAAAAGTTAGGGCCTCCGAATGGTAAGAATCGATCTAAAAGCAACGCTGCTATTCTAAAGTTATTAAATGAGCCAAAAAAATTATTGGCCACTATCCTCATAGCCAATAATTTTATTAATGTGGCCATTGTTGTAATTGGAAGCTACATTACACTTAGCCTGTTCAACTTTTCAGATCACCCAATTATGGGTTTTCTCGTGGAAGTAATAGTGATCACCTTTTTAATTCTTCTTTTGGGTGAAGTTATTCCAAAAGTTTATGCAACACAGAACTCTTTGAAGTTTGCTAAGTTTATGTCTTTTCCGATAGCATTTCTGGATAAACTATTTATACCGCTAAGCAGAATACTGGTTTCATCTACTAATTTAATTGATAAAAGAATTCAAAGTAAAAAGCATGACATTTCCGTTGAAGATCTTAGTCATGTTATTGAAATAACTAATGACAATGAAACAACAGAAGCTGAAAAAGAGATGCTAAAAGGGATCGTAAACCTTGGAACCACCCAAGTAAAACAGATCATGAAATCCAGAGTAGATGTTACAGCTTTTGATATCACTACCGGATACCATGATTTGTTGAAAGAAGTAAAACGATTAGGTTATTCAAGAATCCCGATATATGAAGAGAATTTTGACAAAGTTAAAGGCATCTTATACATCAAAGACTTACTAATGCATATGAATAAAGAGAATGATTTTAACTGGAAAGGCCTAATACGTACTCCATACTTTATTCCTGAAAACAAAAAAATTGATGACCTGTTAAAGGATTTTCAAGATAAAAAAATTCATATGGCTATTGCAGTAGATGAATACGGAGGAACTTCAGGAATAGTAACTTTAGAGGATGTGTTAGAGGAAATTGTTGGAGAAATTACAGATGAATTTGATCATGACCTTCCCATTTACAAGAAAATTGACGAAAACACTTTTATCTTTGAAGGGCGAACATTATTGAACGATGTAATTAAGTTAATTGAGCTAGATAGCCACGAGTTTGATGAGATAAAAGGAGATTCCGATTCGCTTGCAGGATTGCTTCTGGAACTTACAGGTAAGCTCCCTAAGTTGCATGAGAAAATTAGTTATAAGAATTTTGATTTTAAAATTGAGGCCGTTGATAAACGTAGGATCAAAAAAGTTAGAATATCTATTCAACCAAATGATGGGTAATTGGTGCTACGTTATTTTAATATCCTCATTTCTTTTTTCAACCTCATGTGACAATAATTATACTCCAAAACCAAGAGGATATTATAGAATAGACCTTCCTGAGAAAAGCTATAAAGAATTTTTTGTTGACAGTTGCCCTTACAAATTTCATTATCCAACCTACACTGTTATTCGTAATCATAAAAGTCCGAAAAATGAAAGCTGTTGGTACGACATCATATATCCCAAATACAATGCTCAAATTCATTTAAGTTATAAAGATGTTGATAGTGGCTTTGGCCTGGATACCTTAATTGAAGATTCAAGATCTTTCGTGTACAAACACACTGTAAAAGCAGATGCAATTGATGAAATATTAATAAATACCAAAAATGATGTGCATGGAATTATATATGAAATTGGAGGCAACACCGCGTCATCAATACAATTTTTTGTAACAGATAGCACAACTCACTTTTTGCGAGGAGCCTTTTATTTTAAAATGGAACCAAATGTTGACTCTTTGGCCCCTGTTATCAGTTTCATTCGTGAAGATTTATTACATTTAATTAATACTCTTGAATGGGTTGAATGATGCAACAGACTTTTAAAAAAGCAGAAAGGCTCAAAAGCAAAAAAATTATCAATTCACTTTTCAGTGATGGAAAATCATTTGTCGAGAAGCCATTTCGGATAGTATGGAAATTGGAGAAATTAGATAGTGATTTTCCTGTACAAATAGCTATCAGCGTTAGTAAAAAGAATTTTTCAAAAGCAGTCGACAGAAACCTGATCAAAAGACGTATCAGAGAGATTTACAGAAGAAATAAAGAAATACTTTATGCTACTTTGGAAAATAACAATCAGCAATGTGCTTTTATGATCATTTATATTTCAAAAGAGATTGGGGATTATAAGAAAATGGAGGAAGGTTTATTAAAAGCATTGAACAGTTTAAAGGAGAAGTTATGAGCAAGTTGAACTTAATTCTATTACATGGAGCACTTGGAAGTAAAGACCAATTAGCTAAACTAAGAGCATTGTTAGATGATAATTTTACAACCTATGAATTAAACTTTAGTGGTCATGGTGGAAGAGAATTAAATGGTAAGGAGTTTACAATTGATAACTTTACTAATGACGTGATAAATTTCATGCAAGAGCATCAATTAGAAAAATCAAATTTTTTTGGATACAGTATGGGTGGGTATGTTGCTTTAAACTTGGCCAAGATTCATCCTGAAAAAGCTCAGAGAATTTTCACTTTAGGAACAAAATTGAACTGGAGTCCTGAAGTGGCTCAACATGAAGTAAAGAATCTCAATCCCGAAAAAATAGAAGAAAAAGTGCCCAAATTTGCGATGATGTTAGCGAAAGTACACGGACCCAATAATTGGAAAACAGCAGTTCAAAAAACTGCCAGTATGATGCTTGGTTTGGGAAATGGTAATGCCTTAAGTTTAGATGATTTCCAAAAAATTAATACCCCGGTAAAAATTACTGTAGGGAATTTAGACAATATGGTTACTATAGAGGAATCTGAAAAAGTTACCAATATATTACCAAATGGTGAACTGGAGATTTTTGAAGGTTTCAAGCATCCTATAGAGCAAATAGATGTTGAAAAGCTAGCAACATATATAAAGGGATTTATATATCCTCGCTATACTCAAATTGTTGAACCTTCACTTTAAACTTCTTCAAGAACTCCAATCCTTCATCTTCATCTCTACCTTTGAATTGAGCATAACTGTGCAGGTAATATACTTTCTTAATTCCAACAGTATATACAACTCGAGCACACGGTAAACATGGTGAAAGTGTAATATATAAAGTGGCTCCGTCAATTGAAGTTCCGTTTTTAGCAGCATACATAATGGCATTTTCCTCTGCATGTAATGCTAAAGAACAACCACCATTTACATCTCGTGGACAACCTTCATCCGGCCATTCTTCATCACAGTTATGAGTTTTAGCTGGTGGGCCGTTATATCCTACAGAAATGATCCTGGTATCTTTTACCAAAACGGCTCCTACATTGGCCTTGATGCAATGGGATTTTCTGGCAAGAATTTCAGCCAGTTCCATGTAGATATCATCAAAAAGT
>JAESTI010000364.1 GCA_016763665.1 Bacteroidia bacterium
AGAAATGTCGATAGAGTAGTTTTTGGCCACGAACTAAAAACTTCCATGTTTCAGAGTGTAAATCCTGCATTTATAATATTTCTTGCCCCTGCATTTTCATGGATGTGGGTTAAGTTGAGAAAATTAAAAATGGATCCATATACTCCATCAAAGTTTGGTTTAGGATTAATACAACTAGGCCTTGGATTTGGGGTTCTTGTATTGGGGGCTGAATATTTTGCATCCAGTGCAGGGTTGGTGCCCTTGGTATTTTTGGTATTGGCTTACTTACTCCATACTACCGGAGAGCTATGCTTATCACCTGTGGGTTTATCAATGGTAACAAAACTTTCTCCAGCAAGAATTGTTGGATTTGTGATGGGTTCCTGGTTTTTGTCTATCTCATTTGCTCACCATTTAGCAGCCACGATCGCTAAATTGGCCGCTGCACCATCAGACATGGGCTCCGAATCTGACAGTGCTGTAGATACACTTCCATTATTTTCAGATGTTTATTGGCAGGGAACAATCGTAATTATAGCAGCAGGATTGTTTCTATTTTTACTTGTTCCTTTATTGAAAAAGTGGATGCACGGGGTGCATTAATTTTAAATTTTAGAAGTTAGATTTAAAATTGTAAAAAAAATACTTTTATTTTCACTTAGCCTCAATTAAAAAACGATTACGCAAATTACATCAATTTTAAAATTGTAAATCTAAAATTTAAAATTATAAGCGTATTCCTATCATAATCACATCATCCAGTTGTTTTTCATTGCCCATCCAACTACCGAATCTCTCGTCAAACACATTTTACATTTCTTCCATTGGTTTACCTTTATTCTCAATGATTATTTCTTTCACTTGATTATTTTGAAATCTTCTCCCCTTAGGTCCTCCTATTTGGTCAACCAAACCATCTGAATAAAAATAAATTGAATCTCCTTTTGTAAGTTGCAGTTTATGATTCTTAAATTTGATCTCTTTACCTCTACTTGAGTATTGAAGTCCTCCTACAGGAAATCTATCTCCCTGTATTTCTTCAATCTCACCATTATGCAACCATAACAACGACCGATGTGCTCCCGCATAATGCACCTGCCGATTTTCCTTGTTAATAGCGCAAAAGGCAATGTCCATTCCATCTTTGGATTCTAAATTTTCTTCCTGGCGTAATGTGTTTTTTATACCATTATGAAGTTCTTCCAAAATAATTGCAGGATCGTGTATTTTCTTGCTGGCAACAATATCGTTTAGTAAAAAGTACCCTATCATGCTCATCATTGCTCCTGGGACACCATGGCCTGTACAATCTACAACACTGACACAAACCTCTCCTTTCTCATCTAAAGAAGTCCAAACCCAAGGGAAGTCTCCACTTATCACATCTTTGGCTTTATAGAAGATGAAAGATTCATGAAAAATTCCATTCAGGTGATTTTGAGTTGGCATAATTGTTTCCTGAATTCTTTGAGCATAATTGATGCTTTCTGCAATACTCTTGTTTTTCCTACCCAAATCGCGATTGATCATCCCCAACTGATCATTCTTAAACTCCAGTTCATAATTTGCTTGTTTCTTGAAGTTGAATTGTGAGAAGACAAAATATACCAATGAAAAAGCCAAAATCACAATGAAGACGATCCCAATTATCAGATACCTTTGTTTTTTGATTTTGTCTTCCTGTTGTGCTGTTTTTAGTGCTTGTAATTCATTGTCTTTGGTCAATATTCCAATTTCTTTTTCTTTCTTCTCACTTTCATACTTGGCCTGCATTTCATTCATACTTTTTGCACTTTCTTCGTTGAAGATGGAATCTTTAATAGCAGTGTACAAATCATGATATTCATAAGCTTTTTTATAGTGACCTAACTTGCTATACTCGTTTGATAAATTTAGATATGAAATTTCAATGTCAGTTTTAGAATTTATCTCTCTGGAAATCGATAAAGCTCTTTCAAAATAACTAATCGCTTTTGTGCTCATTTTTTTTTCTGAAAAAATATTCCCCAAATTGCTAAGACTAAGAACCAATCCTGTTTTATCATTTGCCCTGGTAAAAATATCTAGTGCTAATTGAAAATATTCTTCTGCCTTTACTGATTTATTCTGTTTTTCATAAATAGCTCCAATATTATTATAACTAAGGCCCATCTGATAACCCTCTTTCCGGTTTTTTTGAATAACAAGGGCTTGATTAAAATATTCCAATGCTAGATTTAGACTATCTAAATAAAAATACATACCACCAAGATTGATATAGCAGTTTTCCTGCTGTAACTTGTGATTCAACTGTTGGTACATTGACAATGCTCTTTCAATATGATCAACGGCTTTCCACAATTCCTTTTGAAAATAATAAGTTAATCCTATGTTAGCAATGCTAGCTGCAATTCCGGCACTATCGCTAATCTTTTCTCTGATTTTCATCGCATTAATGTGATCTTCCAATGCTTGTTTATAATTACCCTGATAATTATAAACTACACCCCTATTGTTTAAACCTTGCCCAATGCCGAAAGGATACCCAATTTCCTTTGATAGTTCTATTGCCTTATTAGAATAATCTAAAGATTTTTTCGGTGCTGTTCTTTCAGTAAGATAGCCAATAGAATTTAAGATATTAATTCTTAGTGTATCTGAGACAACTCTTTCCAACTCAATTTCCAAACTATCAATCTGGTTCTGAGAGAAAGAATAATAAAATGTAACAATAGATATTAGAAAAGTAAAAAAGAAGGAGTAACGAAAGGTTTTCATTTATTGAAAATATTAAAATCAAACTTTAATTCCCATCATAATAACATCATCCAATTGTTTCTCTCTACCCATCCATTTGTTGAATCGGTCATTGAAAACGTCTTTTAACTCATTCATGGGTATGCTTTTATTCTCAGTAATTATTTCTTTAACCTGATTATTTTGAAATCTCCTACCCTTTGCACCCCCCACCTGATCTATCAAACCATCTGAATAAAAGTAAATGGAATCACCCTTTTCTAACTTCAACTTGTGGCTTTTAAATTTAATCTTTTTACCTCTACTCGAATATTGTATACCTCCTACAGGGAATCTATCTCCTCTTATTTCTTCAATCTTGCCATTGTGTAACCATAATAAAGGCCGGTGTGCACCCGCATAATAAACTTCACGTTTTTCTCTATTTATGGCGCATAAAGCTATATCCATTCCGTCTTTAGATTCAAGGTTTTCTTCTTGTCTCAAAGTTTGTATTACTCCTTCATGTAGGTGATCTAAAATTATTGCAGGATCATGGATTCTTTTTCCTCCAACTATTTCATTCAATAAAAAGTAACCTATCATACTCATCATAGCACCAGGAACACCGTGGCCTGTACAGTCAACTGCA
>JAESTI010000365.1 GCA_016763665.1 Bacteroidia bacterium
AGGATTTCGACTCCGCTCAATCTGACGCTTAATTAGTTAAGTTTTCAATTGGTTAATTTTGCACTAAAATAGTAAATTAGGCTTAACAAAAGTACAGAACGTAAAATGAAACTTGCAATAATAGGAGCAACAGGGTTGGTAGGCAGAGAAATAATTTCTGTAATAGAAGAACTCAATTTCAATTATGATGATGTGATCCTTGCAGCCTCTGAGAAATCAATTGGGCAAGAGATAACTGTAAATGATAAACGTATAAGCATAGTAAGCATCCAAGATGCACTAACCCAAAAGCCTGATATTGCTCTTTTTTCAGCAGGTGGAGATATGTCATTAGAATGGGTGCCAAAGTTTCGGGATGCCGGAACAACAGTTATTGACAATTCTTCTGTTTGGAGAATGGATCCGGGTATTAAGTTGGTAGTCCCCGAAATTAATGGAGATACAATAACTGAAAACGACAAGATCATTGCTAATCCTAACTGTTCTACGATTCAGTTGGTAATGGTTTTAAACCCTCTTCATGAAAAATATGGAATAAAGAGGGTGGTAGTTTCCACATATCAGTCCGTTTCTGGTTCTGGAGCTAAAGGAATTCAACAATTGGAAAATGAGCGGAGTGGTAATAATGGAGTAATGAAATATCCTTATGCTATTGATAAGAACTGTATCCCTCAATGTGATGATTTTACAGAAAATGGGTATACCAAAGAGGAAATGAAAGTGGTGAATGAAACCTGCAAAATATTAGACGATGAAAATATAAAAGTGACTGTTACAGCTGTTAGGGTTCCTGTTATAAGAGGGCATTCCGAAGCTGTAAATATTGAGTTTAATAATGATGTGGATTTAGACGAGGTGATCCAAATAATGAAAGATGCTCATGGCATTACTGTAATTGATAATCCCGAAAACAATCAATATCCGATGCCAATCAATACTTATAATAGAAATGATGTGTTTGTTGGTAGAATAAGAAAAGACTTTTCACAAGACAATTCTATTAATCTCTGGATTGTTGCTGATAATCTCAGGAAAGGAGCTGCTACGAATGCAGTTCAGATAGCCAAGTTTATTTCTGATAATATCTTAATGTACCCAAATCAACACTAATTCAATTTTTATGGTAGAGAAGAGCAAATACATATTTTTGATATTTACTTTGTTATTCTTGGTTTTTCAATGCAAGAAATCAAAAATGAAAAATAAATGCTGCAATGAAGAACCTGTTATGGAGCATTTTGATGGAGGTTATCTTGGAATTCCGACAGTTTTTACCCCAAATGGTGATGGGCAAAATGATATGTTTGTAGTTTTTCATAAAGGAATAGAAACATTTTCTTTAAAGATTAAAAATAGCATTGGCTCTATAATATTTGAAACAACTGATATTAATGAGTCTTGGGATGGTAAAGCGTCAGAAATACAACTGGAAGGGAGGTTTAAATTGCTTCTAGAAGCAGAGACTGTAAGTGGCATAAGCATATCGAAAGAAAAGCACATTTGTATTTATGCATCGAATGGGGAATCGATGAAATGCCCAGAGAATGTTTCTAATTGTGCTTTTCCAAGCCAATGGTTAGATGCAGATAGTACCTTCCATGATAACATTTCTAATGGCGAGTTGTTTGATTGTGATTGAATTTTCCTGTTTTGCTGATTAATTGTAAACAAAAGGATCACCTTAAACTCAACGAGTTATTTTTCAAAATTTTCTTTAAAAACACTTGTTAATTCCGATAACTTCTGAAAATTGTTCTTGATTTATTGTTAAGAAATTACAAAATTTGGATATTGGTATATAATACATATTCATGTATTTGCCTGTGAAAGTGTGAAATATGTAACTTTTTGTTCATTTTTACATATAAATCGATTTAACCCCTAAATAAATTTACTATGAAGAGATTATTACAGCTAGTATTGATTTACATGATCCCATTTGTTGTTGTTGCTCAAGTTACAATAACTGATGAGGCGGTTCCTCGCTATGAAGCACTAATTTTAGAGATAATTGATCAGGATGGCGGCCCGGAACTATTTATAACACCGCCTATTGGGGATAGTGCATCAGTATGGGATTATTCTAATGCTTTTATGCTTCCTTTAGATACAGGATCTATGAGCATGGTCCATCCCGACTCTACTCCTTATGGTAATTTTTTTCCTGCAGCTAATTATGCAATAGACTTATTAGAGATACCGGGCACATGGGGGTATTTTTCTATTGATTCAACAGGTGTTTATTGGGAAGGTAATTACCATTATGGACCGTATGACGGCTATGATCTTGATACTAACTCAACATTAACTCCACCCGAATTATTTATGCCGTTTCCATTTTCTTATGGTACAGTTGCTGAAGATACTGCCGTTGGAGAATTGTATGTGAGGTTACCTGGTTCTTTCTTTGATACTTTGGTTTACAGAAAAACTATTAAAGAAAAAACTTTCGTGGGAGATGCTTATGGCGAATTAATTACTCCTGACAGAACTTTCCCGGATGTGTTAAGAATGAAGACCACTGTCCACCAATTGGATAGTGACTTTGTTTACAATCCATTCACTCTGAAATGGGATTTGGTATCATCGGATGATTATTGGTATAACATTTATCAATTTTTAGTTGATGTTAGATTAGAGTTCCCAATGGTGATGCAAATATGGATGACAGATACACTAGATACCATGGCTCAGAGTGGTTATTATCGTTATCCGGTTGGATGTGAGTTTTATGGCCTTGGTAATGATACTTGTGTTTGGGCTGGTGATGCAAATGCTGATAATCAAGCTAACCATTATGATATCTTAAACCTTGGTATTCATTATAATGATACTACACTTCCAAGAGATTATATAACCGATGCTTGGATAGGAGTACCGGCAACAAGCGCTGCAGGTGATACGACCGGAAATGGAATGAATCGATATCATGTTGATGTTAATGGTGATGGGATTATTGATAGTTCTGATATGGCAGCAATAATGAAAAACTTTGGTATTACTCATGGAAAGTCATCTGGTTCGAGTAACAATCCAGCTAATCCTGATCTTTATTTTGAATTGGATAATGATATAGCTCCTGGTGCTACTGTAGAATTATCGATCATGGCTGGTAGAGATACGATTAGTATGTATGGAATTGGATTTGAAGTCAAATTAGACAATAACCTTTACCAAGCGAATACTTTGTCTATAGATTGGAGTACCAGTACGTTGGGTTCTAATAAGCTTACAATGGATACCATAAGTGATAGTACAGGAGAAATTTGGGCTGCCGGAGTAGCAACAGATAAAACCAATAAATCAACGAATGGAAACTTTGAAGTAGCACGTTTAACATTTACAGCAAATTCAAGTCTTCAAAATGGAGATGTGTTTTGCATTAGCCTTACAACTACCGGTGGTGTTGATTCAGGCGGCAAAACTATTGCAATGAATAGTACTTGCGATTCAGTAATAGCTTATCAAGCCGTATCTGCAAATTTCACTCATAGTGCAACTGGATTATCGGTTCAGTTTACCGATGGGTCAACCAATGCTAGTGAATGGAAGTGGAACTTTGGTGATGGAAGCAGTGATACCACGCAAAACCCTTCACATAATTATGCTGTAGCAGATACTTATACTGTGCAGTTAGTAGTTGTAAACCCTATAAGCTCCGATACTTTTTCTCAATCAGTAGTTGTTATGGATGTTGGAATCAATGACAATTATCAATTGACTAAAATTGAGGTTTATCCAAATCCAACGAAAGGTCAAGTGATCATTGACAGAAATGATTACAGCAGTGAATTAAGGGTTGTAATACTCAATCATCTTGGTCAAGTTGTTCTGGAGCAAAATGAAGTTGCTGGAAACAGAGCAAATTTAAGCATTGATCATCTTGAAAATGGACTGTATTTTATCCAATTAATTGGAGAAAGTGGAGTGGTTAATAAAAAGATTTTATTATTGAAAGAGTAACTTAAACAGTTATATAAATTTTGTATTATGAAACGAAAATGTATGATGTTAGTTCTGTCATTTGTAACACTGACAGGCTATAGCCAAATTACAATTGACCGGTATGATTTTCCCACACCCGGCTTAATGCTCAAGTATTTTTCTGTTTGTGTACCCTGTGATTCGACTTTAGCAGACTCTCTTTTTGATATTGGAACAGGTAGTGCTGGCGAGACCTATGATTTTTATAACTTAACAAGTGTTAGTACAAATAATTATTGGACAGAAGCATATACCTACCCGTTTCTTACACCAATGGGGAATGATCATCAAATGGCAAATACTGCGTTAGTAGAAGAACTAGAACTTGCGCAGGATCAAAGTATTTTAAGCCGTGTTGATCTATTTGCAAAAATTACTTCAACTGAATTCAGCATTGGAAGCCTATCACTTATAATGGATAGTACAATTTTTTATGCAGATTCTATAGCATCAGCATCCGGATATTATGATTCTGTTAATGTAACTTTATCCGACCCCCTTAGAATATTAACTACAGGCCATACGTTCGGAGCAACTATTGTAGATACTGTAACTTTTAGTTATGAAGCTCTTGGAGGGCGGTTTAAATTCGATGAAATTCATTCACGGAAGGTAACCGTTGATGGTTATGGCTCCCTTATGTCTCC
>JAESTI010000366.1 GCA_016763665.1 Bacteroidia bacterium
AAAATAATATTGCGGCCATATATTCTACAACATGCTAAGTTTTTACAAAATAAGTAGTGTTTGTTCAGAAAGTCGCAAAAATCAAAAAACAAAATTATTTTTTTAATAACACACCTTTAACATCCCCCTTAGTGCCCCTTATAGAAAGGGGGATTGCTCTCAAGAGGGGAATATAGGTATTTTGTTTTTTTATTTTTTCTAGAAACTTCTACATTAAAGACAGACTCTAAGTAACCATTATTTCTTTTCCACACTTAAATAAGCCGATTCTAAGTAAGAACTTCATTAATTGTGGAAATCCTACCCTTAATTCTATATAACCCATAAGGTATTTTTACGATATAGTGTTTAAAATATTCGATTAAACTACTTTAATCAAATTATCTATGGAGAACAGCACTAATCAAAATCCTGACATCAATCAGTATATTGAAAAGTTCGAAAGCATGATCCAAAATAATGAGAACTATTATTTTGATCAGGATACATTTGAACAACTTGCTGATCATTATATTGATATTGAGGAGAATGACAAAGCAATGCAAGTTTTAAATCTTGCTATTGAACAATATCAATACAGCAATGTTTTTTACATCAGTAAGGCAGAATTACTAATAGACTCAAAGCACTATAAAGAGGCTATTGAGATACTGGAATATTTTGAGATCATTGAACCATCAAATGCAGATATAATTATATTAAAATGTGAAGCCTTAACTAAAAGTAAACAACAGGAAGAAGCCATTAAATTCCTAAAAGAAGCACTTGTATTTGGTAATAGAAAGGATGAATTATATTATGATATCGCTTCAAACTTCTTATCACTACGTGAATATAAACAGGCCATTTTGTATTTAAGATTTTGCCTAAAGGAAAATTCAGATTTTACAGAAGCATTATTTGAGTTGGCCAGATGTCATGAATTGATGAAAAAACCTGAAGAAAGTGTTAAATTATATATTGCTTTCATTAACCGTGAACCATTTTCATGTGAGGCCTGGTATAATTTAGGTAATGTATACGATTACATGGAACGCAATGAAGATGCTGTAGATGCTTATGAATACGCTTTTCTGATAAAAGAGGATTTTGCAGACGCATACTATAACAGAGGAAATACTTTGTTTAAACTGCATCTTTATAATGAGGCCATTGAAAGCTATGAATTATCAATTACACATTCTAAAAAAGACGCTTCAACTTTGTGTAACATAGGGGAATGTTACGAAGAACTTGATCAGCCAAAAGTAGCACGTCAATATTATAAACAAGCTTCAAAGGTAAACGCCAAAAATTCATTTGCATGGTTTGGAATTGGGAACACTTATGTTTCTGAAAAAAAATGGCAAGATGGTTTACAATACATAGAAAAAGCCTTGCGATTAGACAAAGACAATGGTTCTTATTGGGCAACATTGGCACATGCACAACATCAAATAGGAAATTTGACCATCGCTGAGAATGCATTTCGAAAATCTTTCAAATATGATCCCACTAATATTAAGCCCTGGATAGAATTTTCATTTTTGCTTCTTAAAGGCGACAGGACAGAAGAAGCTGTTAAACTTCTAAAAGAAAGTATCAACAAAAATCCCGATAACCCAAAACTCTATTATTTACTTGCTGTTTATTTGATAATGTTGGGTAATGAGGAAGATTCCTATTGTTACTTTGAACATGCCCTTGATATGGATTTCAACGATCATTCCATGATAATGAATTACCTTCCGAAACTCAAATGGAATGAAACTGTCACGAAGCTGATCGCTCAGTATAAGAGATAATATCGATTTTAACTAATCAGTGCCTATAGTTTAAAGTGTCTAAAATGCCTAAAGTTTTAATTTTTCAGTTTTAAATACCTATAGGCACTCTATAATTTAGCTTACTTTAAGTACTGATTAGTTCTTTGTAATCTTATAGCAAACATTTCTTTGTTCCAGATATTTAACAACATTATCGAAACAAAGTTTTTTAGCACCAATATATTCAGGAGGTGAAATTCCCTGGTCCAGGTACTGATCATTTAGAATTAGATTAGCAACCGCTGTACAGGTATATCCGGTAGTTCTTGCCATTGAAATGGTCTGCGTACTCTTGCTATATTTATCGTAAAGGTCATAAACATATTCTTTATTTTCACCATCTTCTTTACCACTTATTATTACTCTCATTACAGTAAAATCTTCTTCACCTTCTTTCATTTTCCATTTCGGAAAAAGCAATTTAGCCGTAAAATCTATAGGGCGGATCTCAGTATCGTTGATCTTTATCTTTTCTTTATCAAAATAGCCCGTATCTCTCAATACTTTTAAATACTCAATGGTTTCTGGATAACGCAACGTTTTTTCAATCATATTTGGTGCTTTCATGGTTTTGGCAAGTGTTCGCAAACCATCGGTATTAAATGCTTCTAACTTACCAGCTGGACCAAAATCAATAATTTCAGGATCAGTAAGTGCCGGCTTTACTACCTGTTCTCCATTTTCAATATATCGTGCAGGGCGAATGTATTCTTCAAGTACATCAATAGGAGAAAAGACAGCTTTGTATTTCCAGGGCCACTCAGGATTTAAAGGTAATCCACCAACAAAACATTTGAAAGTTTCTACTTCCATTTGCTCATTATGATATCCCATGATCATATTACTCATACCGGGCGCCACTCCACAATCAACTATAGCAACAACTTCATTATCTGTAGCCAATTTATCCAATTCAAAAGGGTCTTCAGGAAAAAATGAAATATCCACAATATTTTTACCGGCTTCAATAACTGCTTTTAAAGTATTAAAACCCATAAACCCGGGAACCGCTCCGATAACGAGATCATAATCCTGAATAATCTTTTTTGTATTGACATGATCAGATAGATCTGCCTTTATGGTATCTATTTTATGGTCAACAGCTATTTCATGCAATACTTCTTCATTGATATCCACAGAAGTAACCTCATGATCTTGAGCCAAGTCAATTGCAATTGTTTTACCCACAAGGCCTGCACCTAATACGATGATTCTTTTCTTATTCATGCTAAGTTTACTTTTAACAAAATTCACCAAAGATTTTGGACAACGGTTGGAAAGATATAAAAATAAACGTTTTAAAAATGAAGCGCTCTTTTATCTCTGGTAACCTTATGTGTTTGTGAAGACACAAACAAAGGCGGAGTTCTGTTTTTTAATTATATTTAATTTGTTTTAACAAAGTAACACGCTACAATTAGAATGGAAAAACTAGGATTCATGTTATTTACATTAGGAATTACATTATGGCTATCAGAAGTCATAGCTACAATAATATCAAAACCTTTCATAGGTTTTCTTCCTAAAAGCAATAAAGCATATATAAAATTCCCTCTTTTCTTAGTTTTATTTATATTCTTTTTTTTCTTGATAATATTATCAATTTCAGAAAACAACTCTATCTATTTAAATATAAAGTACTCAACATTTTTTGCATGTCTTGTCATTGCATATTTCTCCTCCAATGCTATAGTAGAGTTATTGAGAAGAAAAACTATCTTAAAATTGCTTCAAAAGGAAATGATACGATTTACAATCATAGTTCTGTTATACATCAGTTTTCTTTGGTCTCTAGTAAAAATTTTGTTTTAATTAATCATCTCATTATGGCGCAAGTGTTTTTCACTTGCGCCCCCATTCTTTACATAATCATATAACCGCTCCATCATAAATTGAAACTATTTTTAACGGAGTCTCCATATCCGCATAGTTTCGTGCGCTTGAATAGTAATAATCATGCGCTTCAGCAACCCAACCGGCTTCTACCGGATTTTCATGTATGTAATCCATCTTTTGATCAATCCATTTACCTTCAAGTTCTATAGGCTGATTATGCTGTTGCCAAAATTGATAATTGGTATTATTACCATTCTTTTTCCCCGCTCTTTGCATCATCCACAGCATCCACTCGCGCCTGCTTTCCTGTTGATTTGTTTTGATTGCTTTGATCAAATGCATGGCTGTATATTTCTTAAAGTCTCTTAAAATGTCCGATAAATTGTCACCATCAGGATTCCTGGCAATTATTAAATGAATATGATTACTCATGATAACATAAGCATACACAACTAATCCTTTTTCCTGAATACAATATTTTAAACTATCTATTACAATATCCTTGTATGACATCCTTGTAAAAACATCCAGCCAATACACTGTAGCTGTGGATATAAAATAAATCCCATCAGGATTATGAAATTTGTACTTTCTGCTCACTTAGAATAAAGATAGGAAATTTTGGAAAGAGCACAAGTGAAAAACACTTGCGCTATAATATTAAGTGTTACCTTTATAAATAATTAAAAATGCAACGCTCGCTTCTCCGTAGCATCTAAACAAGCTTCTTTAATGGCTTCTGTAAAGGTTGGATGAGCATGACACATACGGGCAATGTCTTCTGCAGAAGCACGGTACTCCATAGCGACAACAGCTTCTGCTATCATATCTGCAGCTCGAGGACCTATCATGTGCATTCCTAAAATTTCATCTGTTTTCTTATCTGCCAAAACTTTTATTAATCCATCAGTGTCCATGCTTGCTCTGGCACGGCCACTTGCCTTGAATGGGAAAGTTCCTACTTTATATTCGGTTTTGTTTTCCTTTAATTGCTCCTCGGTATAACCTACACCTGCAACTTCAGGCCATGTATAAATCACGCCGGGAATCAATAAGTAATTGATATGAGGTTTTTGCCCGGCTAACACTTCAGCTAAAAAAACACCTTCATCTTCGGCTTTATGTGCTAACATTGCTCCTTTAACCACATCACCAATAGCATAAATTCCGGGTACGCTTGTTTCTAATCGTTCATTCACATCAATACGCCCTCCATCATCCAGTCTAACTCCGATTTTATCTATACCTAAACTTTCTGTATAAGGTTTTCTGCCCACGGAAACCAAGCAATAATCACTCTTAAAACTAACTTTTTTGCCTTTAAGATCCTCAGCTGTAACCGTAGTAATTTTGCCCTTTGTACTCACTCCTGTTACTTTATGACTCATGTTAAATTCAAAGCCAAGATCAGTTTTGAGCACTTTTAGAAGTTCTTTGGCCAAAGTCTTGTCCATTCCCGGTATTAAATGGTCCAGGTACTCAACCACAGTGATTTTGGTACCTAATCTTCCAAAAACAGAACCGATTTCTAATCCAATTACTCCTCCGCCTATCACAACCATTGTTTTGGGAATTTCTTTTAATTCCAATGCTTCCGTTGAGGTAATTACCCTTTTTTTATCAATTTCAACACCTGGAATTGTAGTGGGTTTCGACCCAGTTGCAATAATTGTTTTGTCAGATTCTATCTTCTCGACTTTCCCCTTTCCCTGATCGATCTGAATAGTATTTTTATCAACAAAAGATGCATGCCCGTGATAGACATCTATCTTATTTTTGCCCATTAGATAGTCAATCCCTTCGCAAGTCTGTTTTACCACATCATCCTTTCGCTTTATCATTTGCTTCATGTCCATTTTCAAGTTCTTCAAGCCAATTCCATGTTCCTTGAATTTATGAACTGCAGTATGGTAATGCTCAGAAGTATCCAATA
>JAESTI010000367.1 GCA_016763665.1 Bacteroidia bacterium
CATAAATTCGTGTAAGTTGCTTCCTGCTTTCATCTCCACGCCAATAAGCACCTGCTATGCTCAATAGTTTGATGGCCTTAATAGAACCGGTATTTGGAATGTGTGGTCCTTTACAGAGATCAGTAAAGTTTCCCTGTGTATAAAAGGTGATATTTCCGTCTTCTAATTCATCTATTAGTTCAAGCTTATATTCATCTCCTTTTTCTGTGAAATACTCTATGGCTTCCTTTTTAGAAACATCTTTTCGGGAGTACTCATTTTTTTGCCTTGCCAATTCAACCATTTTGGCTTCAAGTTTAGCAAGGTCTTCATTTAAAATTTCCCTGTCCCCAAGATCCACATCATAATAAAAACCATTTTCAACAGAAGGACCAATGCCTAATTTTACTCCAGGGTAGGTTGCTTCAAGAGCTTCGGCCATTAAATGTGCAGAGGAATGCCAAAATGTACTTTTACCATCCTTGTCATCCCATGTTAAAAGTTGCAAGGTTGCATCTTCTTCAATTGGCCGGAATGCATCCCAAACCTGGTCGTTTACTTTTGCAGAAATTACATTTCTTGCCAGGCCTTCGCTGATACTCTTCGCTATTTCTATGGATGTAGTTCCTTTACCATATTCTTTTACATTTCCGTCCGGAAAAGTGATATTGATCATAATTGCCTGTTAAAAATGAAGTGCAAAAATAGTAAAATGTTGCTTCAGTTAGTACTTTTTAATTCGTTGATTAGAGAATTTGTATAATAGTGTATTCGGTACTATTGTCTAATCTCAACAACCGCAGCTATTCTTCGATAAACTCAGACTGGCATAAACTATAAGCTGTTAGCTATTCCGTAATTCTGAATTCTTAATTTGTTGATCGGGTAAGCTCTTTGAATTTGTCGAGATAGAAGGTTGCTGCTTCTTTTTCTCCTAACATTTCTGCACATAAAGAACGGTTGTAATAAGCATTAACATAAGTTGAATCATATCGTATTGCAAGGTCAAAATTATAAGCTGCTTTTTCAATGGAATCGAGCTCATAATAAATGAATCCTTTATTGTAATATGCTCTTGAATGAGTAGAATCCATTTTTAGAATACTACGATAATCCCGTAGTGCTTTACCATATTCTTTAATATCCTGAAAAGTTATTCCTCTGAAATATTTGCCTTCAGGGGTTAGACTGTCAATCTCAATAGCAGAGGAAAAATATTGAATAGCAATTTTTAATTGATCAGTTTTGTTTGGGTTTGAATGTAAAAGCCCTAATTGAATATACGAGTTGTAATCATCAGGACTTTGTTCAATACTGGTTTGAAAACTGGAAATTGCTTTAGCAGTATCTTTTAATTCTTTATAGATCAATCCTTTTAAAAAATATCCGTAGTAATTATTCTTATTTAATCGTAAAGCCTTATTGGTAGCGATAAAAGCAGATTGATAATCGCCAACATAAAAGGATAATTCCCCTAATTTTAAGTATGCTTCAACATAAGTAGTATCTAAGGTGAGACATTTTTTTAAGACATTTTTTGAATCATTAAATCTGTTGAGCCTGAAAAGCACTTTGGATTTTTCAAAATAAGATGAAGCATGGAGAGAATCAAGAGCAATAGATCTATTAAAACCATTTAGTGCTTTTTGTAAATCATTTTTAGATAGGTAATATTTACCTTTTTGATAATAAAGGATATTGTTGCTTGGATCTTGCTGAATACGTTCATCTATCAAGTTTAAGGTGTCTGTAGTATGGGCTGTTTTTGTTTGTTCAGGTTTATTATTATTGGAGCATCCCATAATTAGTGCAAGCAAAAAAATAATTACCGAAGTATTTCTGGACATGCGGCAAATTTATGGATAATAAATTCGTTCACCAATCATTCTTAATCAGACAACAATTAATTTTTTGTATATTTACTAGTACATCAAAATAAAAGATCATTGTCCTATTGCTCCATTGTTGAAATAGCTGAATCGTATTGTACTGCACCGCACAACAACTTAACAATAGAGCAATGAAACAATTTTTTATCAAAATGTTTCATTATTAAATTGACACGATATTAATATGAAGCGATCCGTTGTAGCTAATTTTCTTTTTTTTCTTTGCCTCGTTTTGGGTAATGAAATTTCCTTTGGGCAGCAATACAATTTCAGGGTATATTCAGTAGAGCATGGTTTGGCTCAAGCTACGATATTTGATATTGTTCAGGATCAGCGGGGTTATTTATGGTTTGCGACTTCAGGTGGAGTTTCAAAATTTGACGGCCACAAATTTCATACCCTTTCCACAGCAGATGGCCTGCCAAGCAATAGAATAAGCTGTTTGTTTGAAGATGAAGACCAAATGATTTTTATAGGTACCGATAACGGCTTGGTTATATACGATCCTATTTTATCTGAAAAAGAGGACACTGTCCATTTATATTACGTTGGCAAGAAAGCTGGGTTGGTTGATTTTAATATAAGGGATATTGTCAAAGATAGAAATGGAGCTTATTGGATAGCTACTGAAATGGGCATATCAAAGTTGACACTTAAAGCAGAAAAGAATGAAGTAAAATCTATCTCAAACTATACTGTTGATGATGGTTTGATAAATAATATTGCCACCTCACTATTGGTTGATTCCAAGAACAATCTCTGGATAACGACAATGGGTGGCGTTTCGATGTGCTCTCTTAATTCTGATGAAGTTACGTTCTTGAATTATGAGTTGATCCATCCTGACTATAACTTACGGCAAGTATTTGATATAGCAGAAGATAACAATGGAAATATATGGACAACCTCCTGGAATTTGTACAAATACGAAAATGGAAAATTTGTTGATTACGATGAAATGATAGATGGGGAAAATTGGTATTACAGAAAGATATTTTTCGATAAAGACAATGTGATGTGGTTGGTGGGGCAAAACCTTTTGAAGTATGATTGGGAAAAAACAGAGTTATTTACCAGGGCAAGTGGGTTAATACATCCTTCTTTATATTCCATGATCCAGGATAGTGAAGATAACTATTGGATTGGATCTGCTGGAGGGGGAGTATATTGGTATAGTAATAAGGCTTTTGCAATGTTTTCAGACAAGCACGGTATGGCTAGCAAAGTAGTAAGGGCAATTCAAGAGGATGATTTTGGCTATATGTGGTTTGGTACATCGAATAACCTGGCGATATATCCGGGAAATAATAATCTGAAGAAATTCAATATAGAAAGAGAAATGTACATTAAAAACATTGGGAGTCCTGAATATAAACCTCTTGCTAATTCGGAGTGGTCATTAACTAAGGATGATTTTGGAAATATTTGGATTGGCTCTGCAAGTGGGTTGATCATAACGCACTGGGTAGACTCTGGTCCTAAATTGAACATGTACAGATTCGGCCATAAAGATGGCATAGGTCCAACAAATGCGATTATGGCATTGCTTAATGATAGTAAAGGTGTTGTGTGGGCCGGCACTTATGGCAATGGACTTTTTCGATATGGCTTTAAGGTCAAGAATGAAATACAAGACCAGATTAATTATTTGGCAAAAAATAAAGACATCAAATTTAAACGTTACTCTGTTGATGATGGACTTACCGGAGATGTAATACTTTCAGTATTTGAGGATAATAAATCCAATTTATGGATAGGAACTACCAAGGGCTTATCCATGTGCAAAAAGTATCATGAAAAAGATACGCTGGATTTTATCCATTTGAAAGTTAGAGATGGTATTAAGGATGAAAACGTACTATCCTTTGCTCAAGATAAGGATGGCGACATTTGGATGGCAACAAAAAAGGGAATTTCAAGATATACTTATCCAATTTTAAAGAACTCAAAGGGAACTTTTAGAAACTATACGACAAAGGATGGATTATTATCAGATACTCCATATTTAATTTATGTTGATTCAAAAGGATTTCTTTGGGTGGGTACTAATAAAGGAATTGAAAAGTACAACGTGAGGTGGGGAAACTTCAAAAAGATACGACACTATGGCAAACTGGAAGGATTTATGGGAATCGAAACCAATCATGGTGCAGTATATGAGGATAAAAAAGGAAATATGTGGTTTGGAACTGTGGACGGTGTTGTTAAATATGATGCCAGAGAGGAGAAAATAAATAAAGTTGAATCAAGAACACATATTACCGGATTAAGAGTTTTTTTAAAGAACGCACCATTCCCTGCAAATGGCAAATTTCTCGATACTCAAAATCATTTAACTTTTGAATTTATTGGAATTAGTTACACGCTTCCTGAAAATGTAAGGTATCAATATAAATTGGAGGGGTTTGATGAAATCTGGTCGCCAATAACTTCACAAACTTTTGCAACGTATGCTAATCTATCACCGGGAGAATACTCATTTAAAGTTAAATCATGTAACAATGAAATGGTATGGAACACTCAGTCAACGGTTTACAGTTTTGTTATAACTCCTCCATTTTGGGAAACAAACTTATTTTATTCAATATGTGTTATTTTATTAATTAGTGGCGTGTATTCATTTGTTAAAATGAGAGAAACTAATTTAAGACGTTCTCAAAGAATTTTAAAAGAACAGGTACGGATTCGAACAGATCAATTAAATGCAGAAAAGGAAAAAGTAGAGCAGGCGAATGCAGATATTGAGCATAAAAACAAGAAGTTATGGGACATGAATTTGAAGGTCAACAAGGAGAAAGACAGGATTGAAGGTGTCAATCTGGAGTTAGAAAAACTATCTATTATTGCCAGTAAAACAGACAATGCCATTTTGGTAGTAG
>JAESTI010000368.1 GCA_016763665.1 Bacteroidia bacterium
CTGAAGATATACTACAAGATGGATTTATAAAAGTATTTACAAAAATGGATCAATTTAGTTTTTCGGGGTCATTTGAAGGTTGGGTAAGACGAATAATGGTAAATACTGCATTGGAATACTATAGAAGAAGCTCTAAGATGCATTCGGTTGGAGAAATTGAAGAAGCAAAAGATGAAATAGCAAGCGAAGAGATCATGGGTAATATTAACGCACAAGACCTAATAAAATTGATTCAAAGTTTACCGGTTGGCTACAAAACAGTTTTTAATTTATATGCCATTGAAGGATATTCTCATAAAGAGATTGCCGGGAAATTAGAAATTACAGAGAGTACTTCAAAGTCACAATTCTCAAGAGCAAAAGTAGCATTGCAAGGATTAATTAAACAAAAAGATCAAAGTTTTAAATATGGAAGATCTTAAGAACAATAACTCATTTGAAGATCAAATGTCTGGATTATTATCAGACTTTGAAGCTGAGCCTTCTTCAAGGGTTTGGGATAGAATTGAGCATCGTTTGGATGATGATAGGGATGGCATCAAGAGGTTCAACAAGAAGTTGATAATTCAGTGGTCAATAGCAGCCTCTATTGTAATGGGTTTTGTGTTTGCAAGTGTTAACCAGTTATTCTTTAAGAGTGATGTAGATAATAATTTGGCGTTGAATAGTACTCCTGAGGTTATTCTAAATCAAAAACAGCCAAATAATTTTGTAGATGATCAATCAATTTTTGTGGGTGATACTCTTCAAAAAACACTGGTTAAAGAACAATCGAAAGTTCTCGTAGCAAAAGTTGAAGAGTCATTTGAATCCAAGGCCCCTGTTTATGATTTCCAGGAGACCATTAAAAAGAGAAATGAACAAAAAGTCCGCGGAGAGGAGATGCAAGAGCCTTTGTTTGCTGATAATGTTCAGGAAAAATCAAATAATGAGGCAGTAGAACCTAATGTTGTATTGGCTGACATTGAGTCATCTACGAATGATGTAGCTCCGGTATTGTTAGCGTTGAATGAAAATCAAGAAAGCTATCCAAGTTATAACAATGATAATAATGCTTATTTGGTGAATGTTAGAAGTCTTGCACAAGTCTTTGCTAACAGTGTACAAAAAATGTCAAAGGTCAACAAGAATTCTAATGTAGTTCGCTATAAGTTTGGGCTAAAAAATATAAATGTATCCGGAACATATTACAAATAATTCAAAAAACATTAAAATCAAAAGCTTATGAAAACATTAATTACCCTTGTAATAACAGCCTGTTCCGTTTTTAGTTTTGCACAGAAGAGAGAGGTCATCACCATTATCAGCAATGATGATACCACCCAGATGTATGTCAATGATAATGAGTTTATCATTCAAAATAAATCAGGCTCTAGCGAAAATGGAGATAGAAAGGAAAATAAAACCATTATCAGGTTGGGTGATTCCAAATTTACCATTATTGATATCGGTGATGATGAAGATATTATAATTGACGAGAAAGGAGATACCCTGGATATCACTGATCCTAAAGTTAAAGAGGAATTTGAATTGGAGATTGAGGAAATGATGGAAGCCTTTGGAAGAGAATTATCAGAAACATTGGAGCAATTAGGTAAGGATCTTGATTTTTCTGATTTTGACTTCAATTTTTCAATTGATACAGATGATGATGAAGGCGATAATAATGAATACCGCTATGAGTATAAGTATAAAAGTGAAAATGAAGACGGAGAAGGTACAGAAGAGATCATAATAAAGAGCAGCAGCAGTTCATCAAATAGCAATACCTCTAAAAATGATACCATTAATATTCAAATAGGTAAAAAAAGAATATTGGTTATTAGTGAGCAGGAAGAATTGGAAGTTAAAGAAAATGAAGATGACGATTCATCAGGAGGTTCTGATAAAAAAAAAGATGAATCAAAAGTAGACAAAAGCAAGTCTGTTAAAACACATTATCTTTTATTAAACCTCGGAGTTAACAGTTATTTAAGCGACAATGGGTTAAAACTTCCTGTAGGATATGACTTTCTTGATCTTAATTTGGCAAGATCCATTGCTGTTAATTTGATGTTTTTTGAAACCCACATTAATCTGATCAAGGAATATGTGCAATTACAAATGGGAATGGGATTGGATTACAATAATTATAGATTTATTGGTGATTTTTCATTTGTGCCTGATACTGATATGGTATTAGCCAATTTCAATGAATCTTATAATTATAAAAAGAACAAGTTAACTACAAAGTATGTCAATGTGCCTGTACTAATACAATTTCAAACCAAAAGTGGAAAGAAAAAGAAAAGCTTTCGATTTGCAGCGGGGGTAGATCTAGGATATTATTTAAAGGCATATACAAAACAAGTTTATGAAATTGAAGGTAAAAAATACAAGGATAAAATTTATGATGATTATAACTTAGAGAAACTTCGGTATGGTATTTTGACAAGAATTGGGTACGGAAATATGAATTTTTTTGCAAAGTATTCTCTAACTCCTTTGTTTGAAGAAGGAATAAACCCTGAGTTAAATCCTGTTACAATTGGAGTTGCAATAATGGGGATATAATGTAACAATATCTTTCAGTTTGGTAAAGGAGCGTAACTAATTATGCTCCTTTTTCTTTTGTTTAGAATTAAATTCTGACAATTTTCTGTATCTTTGATTTAATAGATTATCATTGTCAAAGATGAAAGGAATAATTTTAGCAGGAGGTTCCGGAACCAGATTATATCCATTGACTATTGCGGTTAGTAAGCAGTTAATGCCGGTATATGATAAACCTATGATCTATTATCCATTATCGGTATTGCTGATGGCAGGGATCAGGGATATTTTGATCATTTCTACACCTTCAGATCTTCCAAATTTTCAGAAATTATTAGGCGATGGTAAAAAATATGGTTGTTCTTTCCAATATGCTCAACAGCCTGAACCCAAAGGACTCGCTCAAGCATTTGTGATAGGAGAAGAATTTATTGGGAATGATAAAGTAGCGTTGATTTTAGGGGATAATATTTTTTATGGTGCAGGATTCCATAAAATGCTTATGCAAAATAATGATCCTGATGGAGGAGTAATTTTTGCGTATCATGTTGCTAATCCTGAGGATTATGGTGTTGTCGAA
>JAESTI010000369.1 GCA_016763665.1 Bacteroidia bacterium
AAAATAATTATTTATTAATAAACTAAAGAATATGAAAAAGGGAATAAAAATTTTAACGATTAGTGCATTGATGGCTTTTGCATTAGGCATTAGTGGTGACGCTTACAGTCAAGTGTACTTTAAAGATGGTACTGTTAATGGTAATGGTCCAATTACGTTTACAACCAATCTATCATTTGGTGCATCATCAGGGACTCTTACTATTCAAACTTTAAATGGTAACCAGGTTGTTGTTATTGATTCTCAAGGAAATATTTTTACTTTTACAGCTAGTACAAATCTTGCCAATTTAGGTGTTACTCCAGGCTGCAGGATTGATTTTAATCTTACAGGAAATGGAAACGGTAATGGTCAAGTGGTAATACAGGGAAGTATAAGATGTAACTAAAGTTTAAGTACTTTTTGAACATTCAGAAGAAATGCCTTCATTTATAGAAGGCATTTTTTTTTAGAGACAATTGTTACCGTACTCATCATAGTATAATTGTTTTTCAATTGTATTGGTGTTTTAAAGCAAAAGTCTAAAAGACTTGAGCTATAATGGGATAAATTACCTTTTCTATTCTGCAAAAAAGAGATTTTGCAACAATTTCACCTTTTCTCACGTAAATTAGCTACTAATCGAGTTTTATTGGCTTGATCAAACACTATTAAAAGGGGAATTTATGATTATTAAACAGATAACTAGGGGTGTGACTGTATCTGTTGAAACTTTTTATCAACAGAGATTCTCCAATCCAATTAAATCCCAATTCTTGTTTGCGTATAAAATTACGATCATTAATAACAATGATTATAGCATTCAGATTTTACGAAGGCATTGGTATATTGTTGATGCTAATGGTACAAAAAGGCAAGTTGAGGGTGAGGGAATTGTAGGGGAACAGCCCATTTTAGAACCTGGAGATTCCCATGAATATGTTTCCTATTGCGATCTAAATACGGATATTGGCAAAATGCACGGTACGTATTTATTGAAACGATTTGTAGATGACAATAACTTTTACGTAAAAATCCCTCAATTCAAATTAGTGGTGCCTTATCGGTTAAATTAATAAATTACTAATGACGAATCTTTACGAATATTCGAATACGCGATTAACGAAATCCCCTTTAATCTTTCATTCTCCTACTTCTCCCAAACTGTACATCTATTAAAGGTAAAATATTAACATCTGTTCCATAGGGGTATTCACCATATATAAGTTTATATCCTAAAAGTATATTAAATCTCTCTGATCTTATCCAGGTGAGCATTGCTTTATGCTCAAATGCATAGGAGGTAACATCATCACCCAAAATAAAAAAATCAGCATCAATAGTATAGTTAAAGGACTTATATAAATGTCCATCAAAATCAATTCCCAGATTAAATGACAATCCATTTTGATAAACAAATGTTCTTGGAAATACAATTGGAAGATCAATGGTAGTCATATCTATTTCTCCTGAACTTAAGGCAACTGTGAAACCAAGCTTTGTAGAAACCGTGTGCTCATTAGCCATGGACTTTGAAAATAACAAGTGGTTAGTAAAAACAAAGAGCTGAGGAACCTTAGTTAAGACAGGTAAAATCCCCCCGGTTCCTGATCTGGAAATTGTTTTCAAGAAATGTGTCGGATAATTGATACTATGCCTTGTTGCAAACCTGAAGCAACAGGGATCTTCCCATACTTTTTTGATTGCTAAGTTGGGGAATAACAAATTCCATAAAGGATATGTAATTAATTCTGCGTTTTTGGTTATACCAAACCTCAAAGGTTGAAATAGTCCGATCTCGTATCTTTTCTTAGGAAGCGTAAACGCAGTTCCGTCAGACCATATTTTATTCTCAGCCTTTAAGTTAAATACTGAAAGTAATATAGAAAGTATTAGAATTATGTATTTGTTCATCCTGAATTCTTTATTCTGAATTCGTGTATTAGCATCATTCTAGTTTCTAATAACTACCTTAAAACTAACCGGTGCATGGTCTGACAAAGGCATGGTTTCGATACCACCATTGTTAGTATCCTGATAAGTTGTTCCTGAACTATCAACAAGAGAACCATTTGTAAACAGGTAATCTATTTTCCTATTCCAAAACCCATCTTTATCTGATGTGAAAGTGAAGTACGGGTCATTGTTTGATTGAAACATTGATAATGGAATAGCAGGCTTATAATCATCAAATAACCCCTGAACCCAATGGGTTTGATGTGTATAGTCATCTTGCAGATAGTCTTCGTCATCACAATTTTGCTGATCATCAAAGCCTGTAAGTTGAACTGATCCAGGCGGGGCGGTATTAAGGTCTCCGCCGGCAATAAAAGTTTTATTATCAGAATTAACCAAGTCCAACTCATCTTTAAAAATATTGATCTGCTTTTTTCGAGTACTGTCTGTATCCCAGGCGGATGCATGGATATTTAAAAAATGAATTTCTTTAGAATTAATATTGCATGTTGCTTTAATGATACATCTTTTCAAATAAAAATACTTTACATATCCTGCCTGGTCTGTTCTTAAAGGAAGAGCGACTCGCTCAGCGTTTTTTAATTCCCATTTTGAAAATATAGCGTTTCCGGAGTTAATCCTGCCAATGCCATCACTGGCAACATAATCAGCTTTCCATCCCGATGCGTAAACTCCATAATTAAAATCTGTATTATCGAGCACCCACTGTATTTGATCAATGTATGCTGTTCTTTTTGAAAGCATGTCTATTTCTTGGATCAATAATATGTCCGGTTTTACTTTTTCTATCTGATCAGCAATATTTTGTAGATTTTCTATAATTTCCTCTTCTGTTACCAATGACCGATCTCCAAAACAATCAAAAAAGAACTCAATTCGTGCTCCCCCGAATTTGATGTTCCAGGTCATTACAAGTAAAGTATCTGATTGTGAATGTTTTTGCATTGAAGATGCTTCATAATAAGATACATTCACTTCATCTTCATCAAATTGAGTATCAAAGGGATCACATGCACACTGCATAAACCAGAAATAACATGTAATTAGCAAGTTAAGTATAAAGCGATATGACATAAAGCAATAATAATTTTATTTAGTGTGCAATTCATTGACTTAAAGGTATGCAAAATTCCAAAACAGCTTTGATGGTAGTATAAAATTTTATAAATTTAACCAATGTAGTTTTGTCAAATTGAAACCATTACGGTGAATTATTACGCTTTAATTCCATTTTCTACTTTTTTATTTGAGGGATTTACTTGCACGTATATCCTTGCTCAGCAAAGTAAAAACCCGGTTAATAAGGCATATCTGTTTCTTGCATTGGCAATAATGATGTGGGGGCTTGCTGATGCTGTTATCTGGACACATGACAATGAAGAGATAATATTAACAATAATAAGGGTGTCCACCATAAACTGGTTGATGGTAGGCTTTTTGTTTCTGAATTTCACTTATGCCTTACTGAAAAAAAAGCGAAACTTTATCTACTGGACTTCATTGATCTCAGCAATTGTAGCGTGCATTGTCAGTGTTTCAACTGATCAAGTAGCACAATCATTTCAAAATATGGACTGGGGAAGGTTTATGATGCATGGCCCCTTGTTCTTACCATTTGTATTTACTGTTATTACATTGCCGTTTCTTTACTGTTTCTATTTGCTTTACAAGCATTACTCAATACTGGAGGATGAGCACTCTAAGAAACCTATCAAATTGATTCTCATCGGTACAGGCTTGGCATTTGTTTTGGGTTTATTCTTAGATGTTATAGTTCCTTATGTTTTTGGTTTATATGAATTTATTCAATTGGGGGGAGAACCAGCATTGATCCATACTATATTTATTTTTCTGGCTATTACAAGATATAAATTTTTAAAAATTGGTGTACAGGAAGCTGCCAGTGACCTGTTTTCAAATGTAAAGGACGGTATTATAATTATGGATAACAGTCAAAAAGTTATACAAACCAATGAAGCGGTTGAAGAAATGTTAAAATGGGACATGAAAGGATCTACAGACTTTAAGGCACAGGAAATTTCTCAAGTTATTGAAGCGTACAATTTTGACAGAGATTATCAGGATTATGAAACGACTATTCAGCTTAACGGATCAGTTCAGCATTTAGCACTTTCTCAATCTTCAATTCATGAGGGTGATAATACAATTGGTAGAATGTTGCTCATTAGAGATATTACTGAAGCTAAGGAAGCAGAATTAGAAATTCTTGACAAGAACAAGAAAATTACTGACAGCATCAATTATGCTCATAGGATTCAAGATGCGATTTTGCCAAATATTCAGCAGTTGCTTGATATCTACCCGGATTCTTTTATTTTTTATAAGCCTAAAGATGTAGTAAGTGGAGACTTTCCATGGTTAAAATGTAAAGACAACATTGTTTATGTGTCAGTAGTTGATTGTACCGGCCATGGTGTACCTGGAGCGCTAATGTCTATGATAGGGCATTTTCAACTGGATAGCATTATTAACAATAATGGTGTAAATGCGCCATCTGATATTTTAAAGAAATTACATCAAGGTGTTAATGAATCTCTAAATCAGGACGAGAATCCTGAACTTAGCGATGGTATGGATATGGCATTTCTAAAAATTGATATCAATAAAAGAGAGTTTGAATATGCAGGAGCTCATAGACCATTACTTTTTATGCATAAAGGAGAAATGCAAAGTATTAAGGGTGATAGGTTGCCAATTGGTGGAATTCAATATTCAAGCAGGGGTAAAGAGATTAAATTTACAGATCATAAAATAAAATTTGAAAAAGGGGATGCCATTTTCATTTTTACCGATGGTCTGCCTGATCAGACAGGAGGCCCAAAATCAAGAAGGTTTATGCAGAAGAGAATTGAAGAATTAATTTTAAACATGCACGATAAACCAATGAACGAAATAAGTATTGCATTTGATAAAGAATTAACACAATGGAAAGGAATTAACAAACAATTGGATGATGTGCTAATGATAGGTATAAGATTTTAGAACTCACATTTATTAAATTATAATCAAACAATCAAATTATGCCCAAACGTGACCAGAATCTTGTAATTAATAAGGTTGAAAAAGATTCTAATAAGCGGGATGTATTAATGATCCGGAGCTTAGCTATGTTAATTGCTATTAGCTTTCCGATTCTGGGAATCCTGCATCAAATGAGGGGGGATGATACAGATCCTTTGATATTCCGATTTATTATTTCAGGATCCAGTCTGGTTATTTTTATAGGGTCATACATTAACGAATGGTTTAGAAAAAATATCATTGAACTTGCTATTGGGATACTGTATATGCTTATCGTTTGGATCAGCTTTATGGTTTATATAAATAACCTCAATTTTCAGTATGTGATAGGAGCTATCGTTATAATCTTTGGTGCAAGCTCCATGTTTAAGGTCATTAATCAATTAGTTACATTTATGATTTTTAGCTGTTTATGTGTTGCATGTGCCATGTTTTCTGCTGAAAACCCTCAAACAGACCCAAAGATTCTCAGCTTAACGATTATAATACTTATTGGTGTGCTATATTTTGTTTTCAGTTCAAGAATAAAAATGCAAATAAAACTTAAGCAAAATGAAGAGTTGCTGAGAAATGTATTTAATGAATCGGTTGATAGCTTGTTATTAGTTAATGCAAAAGACAATAATACACTTGATTGTAATAAGCAAACCAACAAAATGTTTGAATCAGAGAATAGTGACGAAATCGTGGATCATAAAATAACAGAGCTTTTAAAGGAAAAGCTTTCCGAGGATGAAATTAATGAGATAAACGATGCAATAAAAAAGGATGGGAAATGGGAAGGGGAGATGGAGTGTATTACCAAACAAAGTAAAGTTTTTTGGGGAAATTTTGCAATAAAATCCTTAAAACTAGCGGGTGGTTATGAATGGTTGGTACGAATATCTGATGTTACTGAAAA
>JAESTI010000370.1 GCA_016763665.1 Bacteroidia bacterium
ATATTCTCAGAATGAAAAAGATAACCTTCTGCTTCAACATGGATACCATAGTTTTCTCCGGGATTCAAAATTACCAGGAATTTACCATCTGCTTTATTCGCATTCCAAACGCCCACTAATTCGCTTGTTTGTAGATCAGTCAACCTAATGAATGCGCCCACTGGTAATTTATTCACTTCGTCTAACACTCTACCTCTCATCATAACAATAGCGGCTTGAGTTTCTTCTTCAAATTGTCCGCCGGAAGAGCTTGCAATGCTTCCAATTTTCTTGTCTCCTTCCATTTCTATCATGTAAATATCTGTGCTTCCGTAACCACCTTTTTTCGCAGAAGCATAATAAGCACGTTTTGCACTTGCTGATAATACAAAAAAGATATCATCATCAGTTGTGTTAATTGGATAGCCGATATTGTTGGGCTTGGAGATATAATTAGAATTGCCAATATTACTTACAAAAATGTCATAACCACCCATGCTGTTATGGCCTTTAGAACTAAAGTATAAGTGTTTACTATCAGGATGAATAAATGGAGCGTCTTCATCATATTTAGAATTAACATTATCACCAAGATTCATTGCAAAACCCCAATCTCCACCTGACAGTTTTTGAACACGATAGATATCCTTTCCACCATACCCACCTTTTCTATCACTTGAAAAGTAAACAGTGTTTCCATCAGGTGTCAAACTGGCACTGAATTCATGTGCTTTTGTATTGATGTTTGACCCCATCTTAATAGGTTTAGTATATGTTTCTCCTATTAATTGTGAAATATAAATATTTCCATCATCTTCAGAATCTTTGTAAACCAAAAGCTTTTGGCCGTCAGCAGATAACCCTACACTTGCATCACTAAAAACTGAATTGATACTTCTGCCAATCCCTGTGGCTTGGCTCCATACATTATTTTCTTTGTGAGAGATATAGATATCTTCAGCGTAGTCACGTATTTCTTTGATCATTCCACCAGTGCTACCTTCTCTGCGAGAGGTAAAAATTAATTTACTTTCATCAGCGGTGATAACCGGGCTATATTCAGGAAAGGGAGTATTTACAGTTGGCCCAAGGTTAATTATTTTAACGTGTAATGAATCTTTAATAAGTTTACGCGCATAGCCACACATTTCGATATAGTGGTGAGCATCTGCCTTATAAGGATGATTTTCTTGTGCTGAAAGTAAAAACCTGCTAAAAGCTGATATAGCTTCATCAAACTTATAATTGGTGTGATAAGAGCGGCCTAAATAATAGTAAATCTCATCATCCACTTCTGGATCTTTTGTACACTCTTCAAAATACTCAATAGCTTTGATTTTTTCTTCTGCTGATTCTAAATAGCATGCACCTATGCCAAACAAGAAATCTGTATTATGGGGGTCAATCTTTGATAACTTTAAAAAAAGAGGCAGCGCTTCACGGTAATCTTCGGTTGCAAAATAATTATCGGCATCATCGACCAACTTGTGGTAGTCCTTTTTTGCTAAACCACCGTATTCATCTTGCCCCAAACAAGCTAAACTAAATCCACTGAGCATTAAAATAGTCAATATTCGTATAGTAATTTTCATTGATAAAATTCTTATTTAATATTAATTAATGAAACTAATATTTTGTTGTTAGTCGCTTGGCTTCTCTGATAGTTATTCTCTTTTCACCTTGATAAGCCACAATAAAACAATCTAATATACCATTTTTGCTTTTAATTTCATCTCTAAAGTCACTAGCAGCTCCGTAGTCAGAATAATTTCCTGTAACATATCTAATAAGGGTTTTATCAGATTGATCCGCTACTACTCCTTGCACACCTTTAAAAGACTTATGATCCGCCGGTAAAAGTTGTTTGCCATATGCTATCTGGATCTTATAAATAACATGAGATACACTAGTATCAGATTTAAAATCACCTTCTTCATTTATCTCTATGATCTTAAGTTCTGTTCTTCGATTTTGTTGTCTTCCGTCTTCAGTACTATTGTCTGCAATTGGCTGTAGCTTACCATAACCTTTGGCTGTTAAGCGATTTTTTTGCACACCCCTTTCATATAGATATTCTACCACCGCATTAGCTCGTTTTTCGGATAGTCTTTTGTTGTACTTTTTGCTACCAACACCATCAGTATGACCGGAAATTTCAACTTTAATTTGCTGGTTATCCCTAAGTAACCTAAATATCCGATCAAGTTCAACACGCGAAGTAGGTCTAAGGTCAGATTTATCAGTATCAAAAAACAAGTTTCTAAGAACAGTTTTGGCACCAACTTTAATTTCTTTTATTAAAATCGAATCTTCAATCACCTTAAATTCGCTTTGATCTGGAATGTTTACGTTTTTAGAATAAAACAAGTAGTCATTTTCACCTTCACCTTCAACTGTGAAGTTATAATCTCTTCCCGGGGGAAGAATGATAATATATTTACCTGTGGCTGAATTGGATTTAAAAATCCCTACAAGTTCTCCAGTTTCATTGTCAGTTACAACTATTTTTGCGCCAACGGGAATTTTGTCGGCTCCATATATAAAACCTCTCATTACGGTAAGGGGAATGGATATTTCCGGAAAAGTGATCATGTAGATATCTTTCTCACCGTAACTATCTTCTCGTACAGAAGAAAAATATCCATGTTTCCCTTCTGCTGATAAAACAAAATAAATATCATCGTCAGGTGTGTTAACGGGGTATCCAATATTTACAGGTTCTTCCCATTTACCGGTTTCTGTTAATTCACTGCTGAAAATATCAAACCCACCCATGCTTTTATGCCCGTTAGAACTAAAATAGATCGTTTTGCCACTTGGATGTATGAACGGACCATCTTCATCGTATTCCGTGTTAATTTCAGGGCCTAAATTTTGCGCGAAGCTCCATTCACCGTCAGGTAATTTTTTTACTCTCCAGATATCTCTTTTTCCATGGCCACCTTTTCTATCACTGGAGAAATAAAAGACATTACCATCTGCTGAAATACTAGCACTAGGTTCCCACATTCTTGTGTTGACATCTGAAGCAAACTTGGTTGGTTCTGACCATTGATCCCCAATTAAATTACAGTAATAAATATCACCTAATCTGTAAACATACAATTGTTGACCATCCGCAGACAAGCCCACTGTGGCATCATGTTTATCTGTATTGATAGGAGAACCAATGTTAACTGGAGGCCCCCAAACGGTATCAATTTTAGTTGACATATAGATATCCTCGTAATATTTTTTGTCAAAAATGAACTTTTTATTTCCTGTAGAACCGGGTCTTCTGGAGGTGAATATAAGGACAGATTCATCGGCAGAAATTACAGGAACATAGTCAGCGTATGGTGAATTAATTTCCGGGCCTAAATTCTCAATTATTGCATTGACCGGTTTGTCAATAAATTCTTTGGCATTTTCACACATTTCGATCTGCCTCTTAGCATCTTTTACAAACTCTTCGTTTCCTTTTTCTGGAACTTTCTCAATAAATGTATTGAAAGAAGTTATAGCCTGATCAAATTCATAATTAATATGCATTGCTCTACCTAGGTAATAATAAACGTCCGGAGAAATATCTCCTTGCTTTGCAGCGAAATCAAGAAAAGGTAGTGCTTTCTTCTTTAGATCGTTTGAGTTTAGATAGCAAATTCCAATGTTTAAGTTAACTTCCTTATCACCGGGGTTTTTCTTTTCTGCTTCAAGATAATAGGGCAGAGCTTGAATATAAAGTTCATTATCAAAGAAATAGCGTGCTTCTCCGGTTAATGAACGAACATCCTTTTTACTATTTTGAGCTAGTGAGACTCCAGCAATTGTCCCCATCCATATAACCAATCCAAAAGTTCTATAACTCATCAAATATCTATTATTGCCAATTAAAATTTTACAAAAAGCTATTCTGCTAAAATAATTTTTTTTAAGTTAAAATCAAAAAGTATTAAAAAGATTATTTTATTTGGGTAATTCATTATCCATTCAGTTAAATTGACCTATTAATATCAAAGCTTTCCAGTACCTCGGCAATCCGTTTGAGAAAGCTTCCTCCTAGTGCTCCATCCACTATTCGATGGTCGTAAGACAGCGATAAAAACATCATCTGCCTTATACCAATAGTAACACCTTGTTCTGTTTCGATAACCGCAGGTTTTTTTCTTATCGCACCTATTCCCAAAATGGCTACTTGTGGTTGATTTATAATTGGGGTTCCCATTACGTTCCCAAAAGAACCCAAATTGGTTATTGTAAATGTTCCATCTTGAATTTCGTCTGGCTGTAGTTGCTTGTTTCTTGCCCTATTGGCTAAATCATTTACAGTTTTCGTTAAACCAACCATGTTCATGTAATCGGCTTTTTTGATTACCGGAACTATTAGGTGTCCTGAAGGAAGGGCAGTAGCCATTCCAATATTAATGTTCTTCTTAATCAGAATATTATCTCCATCCACAGATGAATTTACCATTGGAAATTCTTTAATAGCCTGTACTACAGCTTCAATAAATATCGGAGTATAGGTTATTTTTTCACCTTCCTTTTGTTGAAACTCATCCTTTATTTTGTTTCTCCACTTTACAATATTAGTGACATCCGCTTCAACAAAAGAAGTAACATGTGGGGCAGTTTGTTTAGAATTAACCATATGATCGGCAATGAGTTTTCTCATGCGATCCATTTCAATAAT
>JAESTI010000371.1 GCA_016763665.1 Bacteroidia bacterium
ACGAAATTAATACAGTTTCGACTAATCAAGTATAACAAATAAGGTCAAAAAAAAACCCTCATAGCGGGGACTATGAGGGTTCTGATCGTTAACCTAAATTATAGTCATTCAATCATATTATTTTCTCTATAAATTTGAATATCCTTAGTCATAAGATTTCTGTACATTCTTAAACTTACTTCTTTACCTGGTATCAATTCTGTTTCTAACTCTTCAGATTCATACATTTCAGCTATGGCCTTATCATATCCCATTGCAGTAACAGTCATTTTGTAATCCTGATCAGCATTGTTTTGAATATGAATAGTTGTTACTGATGATTCCCATATCCTTTCTCCACCAGCATAACTAATATTGGAAAGTATTGTAGTTGTTAGGTAAATAAAGAAGAAAAATACGATTACTTTTTTCATGATGTTTAGCTTTTAAAATTTAGTGGCTATTGCTCCATCTTATAAAACAAATATATAAAATACAAAGGCAGATGACGTATTTAATTAACTTTGTACGTTTTATATTTGTCACATCATAGCCAAAAGAGTGTTAAAAGAGGCATTGCCCTATATAAAGAGATACTTTTTTGCGATAATTTAGAACATTTTGTAGCTATTATTACGTTTAACAATTGTCACATTGGGTTGGTGATGCTTAAATTGAAAGTAAAACTTATATTTTTGGGGATATATAAATGGAATTAAGTAAAAAAGCCATATATAGCATTGTTGTAATTGTTATTACTATTATTTTATTGTGGTCGTTTGGTGATTCCGTTGACGAAGACGGTGAAGATATTCGAATTGAGGTGAAAAAAGGCCAATTTAAGGTCAATGTGATTACAACCGGAGAACTGCAGGCCAAAAACTCAGAAGATATTACTGGACCAAGTGGTATTAGAAGTGCCGGAATATGGAATGTAAATATCATAGATCTCATTCCCGAAGGAACCATTGTTAAGGAAGGGGATTATATTGCCACCTTGGATAGATCTGAATTAACTAGCAAGATCAGTGAACTCAAAAGTGAACTTAAAAAACTAGAAGTTCAATACGTTCAAGCCAAACTTGATACAGCACTTGATATGAGAGGAAGTCGAGATGAGCTGGTAAACCTCAATTTTGCTTTAGAGGAAAGTGAGATAGCATTAGAACAATCGAAATTTGAGCCGCCTGCAACTATACGCAAGGCAAAAATCAGTTTAAACAAAGCCAAAAGAGCATATAGAGAAGCGATTAAAAACTACGAGATCAAAACTGCCTTAGCCAAAGCCAAAACGAGTGAAGTATTCGTAACCTTATTACAACAACAGGACAAGCTTTCTTTCATGGAGGAGTTGTATGAGAAATTTAAGATCAAGGCTCCTAAAGATGGTATGTTGATTTATGCACGGGAGTGGGATGGCTCAAAGAAAAAAGTGGGATCGTCTATCAGTCCCTGGCAGCCCGAAGTTGCTACTTTGCCTGACCTTTCAGAAATGATCTCGAACTCTTACATCAATGAAGTGGATATCAGCAAAGTTAAAGCAGGGCAAAAAGTTGAGATTGGTGTTGATGCATTTCCTAACGTGAAATATGAAGGGAAAGTGATTTCTGTTGCTAATGTGGGTGAACAATTACAGAATTCGGATGCTAAAGTATTTGAAGTGAAAATTGAAGTGACCAAACCTGATACTTTAATGCGTCCAGCAATGACTACCAGTAATATCATAATTACAAAGGTATTGGATGATGTACTATATGTCCCGTTAGAATGCATCCATAGTAATGACAGTCTTACTTTTGTTTATAAAGAATCCATTTTCAATACTTCCAAACAAGAAGTTATAATTGGTATCACTAACGAGGATCAAGCGGTTATTGAAAAAGGTTTAGAAGAAGGTGATGCAATTTTCCTTTCAACTCCAAGTAATGCAGATAAGTTGGGTATTGATTTTCTATCCGAATAGAGCAGAATTAAATAAGCATAAAACTGAATATATTTAAATATTGAAGGTAAAAGTATAACATAACGTTTTTTTGGTTGCAGATACTAGATATTGGATGTTAGATATTAGATGTTAGCTTTTTCCATCTATCCAATATCTCACATCCAGTATCCAACATCCAGTATCCAACATCCAACTCATGCAAAAGCTGTTATTTAATTTAGACTTAGCAAAAGATTCAATCCTGGCCAATAAAACAAGAGCCATGCTTACAGCGCTTGGAATTATTTTTGGAGTGGCTGCAGTAATCTCCATGTTGGCCATTGGAAACGGGGCACAACAAGAAATTCTCAATCAAATAAAATTAGTAGGAGTTAATAATATTGTTATCAATCCAATTGTTAAAAGTAAAGAGGAACGGCCTAACGGTAAATCAGGAAAAAGAGATAAAAAGAAGTTTTCACCGGGACTAAGCCTTCAGGATGCCAAAAGCTTGATAGAGGTAATACCTTCAGTAAAAATGGTTAGCCCGGAAGTTGTATATGAAACATTTGCGGTTCGTTCCGGAGTAATGGGGGACGTAAAACTTGTTGGAATAAATTCAACTTTTTTTGATCTCTATAGTTTTAAATTAGGAAAAGGGAGGAGGTTTTCTGAAAGCCAGGCTATTGCGGGCAAAGCGGTTTGTATTATAGGTAATCGAGTAAAATCTAAATTCTTTAACAGGGAAAACCCACTGGGAAAATGGATAAAATGTGGTGAAATATGGCTTAAGGTAATTGGTGTTTTGAAATCAAAGGAAATTTCAGAAACTGCAATAAAAAATTTGAACATTCGTGATTATAACAAGGATATTTATGTTCCTGTAAAAACAATGCTCATAAGGTTTAAGAATCGCGCTTTGGTTTCTAATTTAAAGGCTTCAAATAATAGAAATGATGATGAATCGAAAGAGGTCAGGTCGAAAAACTACCATCAATTAGATAAATTGGTAGTACAAGTAAAGGAGACCTCCTTTTTGGCATCTACTACAGAGGTTATTTCCAGAATGCTTAAAAGAAGACATTATGGAGTTCAGGATTTTGAGATCACAGTTCCTGAAATGCAATTGAAAGCTCAGCAAAAAACCAAGGAGATATTTAATGTGGTTCTGGGAGCAATTGCAGGAATTTCGCTTGTAGTTGGCGGAATAGGTATAATGAACATTATGTTAGCATCAGTACTGGAACGGATAAAAGAAATTGGAATAAGAATGAGTGTTGGTGCTAGAAAAGAGGATATAGTGTTTCAATTTTTGACTGAAAGCGTATTAATTAGTCTTGCAGGTGGTTTAATTGGGGTGATACTAGGGGTAGTTTTGGCTTATGCAGTGGAGCATGTGTTTGAGATCAAAACAATTGTGACAAGTGCTTCAGTAATAATTGCCTTTGGAGTTTCTGCAGCGGTAGGCTTGGTATTTGGCATTATGCCGGCAAAGCGTGCAGCAGAGCAAGATCCTGTAGTTTCATTGAGACATGAGTAATTCTTTCAGGTTGCGAGTTACAAGTTTTATTGGTTACGGGTCAAACTTCATTGCAAAGATTTAAAAATTTATGAAAAGCTATAAAGAATTAGAAATATATCAAATGGCATATGAGTTAGCAATTAGGGTCCATAAAATGACAATGCAATTGCCAAAATATGAGTTATACGAGCAGGGTAGTCAAATTCGTAGATCTTCAAAAAGTATTAAAGATAATATTGCCGAGGGATTTGGAAGAAGAAGATATAAAGATGAGTTTATCAGGTTCCTGATCTTTGCACATTCTTCTTGTGATGAAGTAATTTCTCAATTAAACATGATAAACGACATTCATTTTGGTGATGGGCAGCTTACACAAATGATTGAGGAATATGATAAATTAGGTAGAAAAATTAATAAGTTCATACAATATGTTGAGAGCGATTGGAAGAGTAAACCGAAACTTGCAACCCGTAACCCGTAACATGCAATCCGTAATGAGCAACTGTATATTAAAATCATTACTCATAACTTTTGTTTTAACTTCGGTTTTCGAATACACTATAGGGCAAAATTTAGGAAACTCCATAACCATGACCCTGCCAGAGGTCGTTGAAAGGGCTAAGATACATTCTCCTGATGCGAGAGCAGCCAACAATAAGTTCAAGAACAGCTATTGGAAGTACAGGTCATATAAAGCCAATTACTTGCCTTTGGTTAATCTTTCCGCTACAACTCCTGATCTTAACAGATCTATCTCCAGAATTACTTTAGATGATGGCACAGAAGCATTTATTGAAACCAGTTCAGCTAATTC
>JAESTI010000372.1 GCA_016763665.1 Bacteroidia bacterium
CAACTTTTAGAGCTTTCAAAACATGTGACCCAACAAGGCTACCTGAAGAACATGCGCTACCTCCTGAAACAGCTACTCCTTCAATGTCCAAATTAAATAACAACATGTCCAATTTATCCGGAGTAATTTCCTGGCCATTATTTATTACAAAACCTGCGTTGATCAAATTGAACAAGCTTTTGTTCTCTACATCTCCGTTAAAAGATACAGATTCGAAGTTTGCTATCAACTCGCTTAGCATATACTCCTTTAATGCTTCGATCTGACTTTGAATATTATCAAGATCCGAAACTGCTATTTCCAACGCTTTAGTTAATCCTACGATGCCATATGTATTCTCAGTTCCTCCTCGCATATTCCTTTCTTGCGCACCACCTGTTATAAATGGCTTAATAGATCTATCAGCACCTTTCATGTAAAAAAATCCTACTCCTTTCGGCCCATGAAGTTTATGAGCTGAACAAGTAATAAAATCAACACCTACAGTTTGAAGATCAATGTGATATTTTCCAACAGTCTGAACTGTATCAGCGTGATATATAGCATTGTATTCTTTACATAGTTCCCCTACTTTTTTTAGACTTGTTAGATTACCAATTTCATTATTGGCATGCATGAGAGAAACAAAACTGTTCGGATTGTTTTTGAGATATTTTTCCAAACTTCTTAGATCAACATGGCCATTGCTATCAAGTTTCACAGAGCCCAATTCAATTGCGCCGCTTTCTGAAAGTCTTTGTAATGTCACCAAAACAGATGGGTGCTCAATTGGCGAAGAAATAACTTTTGTTATTCCTAATGAGTTGACAACTCCATTAATAATAGTATTGTTGGCTTCTGTACCTCCCGATGTAAAAAATATTTCTGATGGAGAAGCATTTAAAACTTCAGCAACTTTCTTCCTTGACTTCTCAATTTCTGTTTTTGCTTCTCTGCCAAGTGAATGAATGGATGACGGATTTCCGGGACACTGATCCATTACCCTTATCATGTCCTCCTTAACTACTGGATCAAGTTGGGTAGTTGCAGCATTATCGAAATATATTTTGTTTCCCATTATTTCGTAAAGGTAGTCGTGCCACATCTATTACCATTCCCTTAAGATGTGGTACGACTAGGTTTAGTTGATTCGTGTACTAGTAAATTCGTATTAATTTGTTATTCGTAAATATTAGTTAGCATCATTCAGTAGAAAAAAAGAAAGGGAAGATAGTACTATCCTCCCTTTGCAAATTGTAAGTGTAGAGTCGTATTGCAATACTACCCTACACTTATTTGATCTTTTGTATTTCTTCCTCCAAATTAAACTCATCTCCTTCTACATAGCCGGTATGCGTATAAACGATTTTGCCACTTTTATCAACCAGCACAGTGAAAGGAACTGTTTGAACATTCATTGCTCTTTTAAATTCTTCATTGGTATCCAGTAACACTTCATAATCCCAAGCCTGGCCATCTACATAAGGTTTTACTTTGGCAACGTTTCGAGCATTGTCAATTGATACAGCGATAACCTCTAAGCCGTATTCCTTTTTCCAGTCATCATATATTTCTGAGATATTATTCAATTCTTTCTTACAAGGAGCACACCAGGTTGCCCAAAAAGAGAAAATACTGATCTTCCCATTCGTAGCATACGATTGGATCGACTTTTCTACACCATGTACATTCTTTATAGAAATATCAGGCAATGTTCTATTTTGCCCATAAACATTCACAATACATAGTGTAATTAGCACTACAAATAATTTTCTCATAATTATGCTGTTATATATAAAGTTCCGCAAAGAAAGTGCCAAAATAACGGAAATATGGGGTCTTTTGCAAAAATAATTACTTATGAATGTAGTGAAAACTGTTACCAAAAAACTAATTTTGTGACAACATCATGTTAAGAATAGGAATTTTTTTCGGAGGTTTTTCAAGAGAGCGTGAAATCTCATTTGCTGGTGGTCGAACCATCTATGATAATCTTAACAAATCCCTATTTGAACCCAAACCTATTTTTATAGATAGTTTTGGAAGTTTTGTATTGCTTGAATGGCGCTATATCTATAAAGGAAGCATTCGTGATTTTTATCCATCAATAGATTCCTTGCCTGTATCTCCCAATGAATTTCAGATCTACGCAGAATCTTTAGGAGAACTAAGCATTGAAAAGCAGCACGAGCTTATTTCAAAAATTGGTACAAAACTATCAATAAAAGAAATTAAAGATCAAATTGACTTTGCTTTTCTTGCGCTACATGGTGTGTGGGGTGAGGATGGTCAAATCCAACAACTACTCAAAAACGCCAATATCCCTTATTCCGGTTCAGGAATTGAAACATCTAAATTTGGGATGAACAAAGTTCTCCAAAAGGAAGAATTTCAAAAAAAAGGTTTTCTATCGCCAAAATACATTACTATTTCCCGAGATGAGTGGATAAATGGTAATCAAGAAGATTTTTATAAAAAGGTTAAACAGGAACTTCCATCATCAATTGTAACCAAATCGGCTAATCAGGGTTCTTCTATTGGAATTTCAATTTTAAGAGAGTCAAGCCTTGCAGAGTTTAAAAAAGCAATTGATAAATGTTTGTTCATTCATAAAATAAATTCTGATGATTGGCAAAGATTGAATCAGGAAG
Source organism: Bacteroidia bacterium (assembly GCA_016763665.1). Next base: position 2,631 of record JAESTI010000372.1, read on the forward strand.
AACAAGTTAGGTTTGTTCGTGATCTGGTAGATATTAGAAGTGGTATTGGCTTGCCTGTCAAGGTTGAAAATAGAACTATTTATCATCCGGAAGAATTATCAAGTTTTATAATTGATCATTTCACAGCACAATCAAGTGAACTAGAAATTGCAAGTATTCATGATGAATCGCATGTAATTATTGAAGAATTTATAGAAGGGAAAGAATTTTCAAGCATTGTAATTTTAGATGAAAATAATGAGCCCATAGCACTCCCACCTACAGGTATAGAAAAGAGTGGAGAATTATTTGATTACCGATCAAAGTACCTCCCGGGCCTTTCACGAAAAGTGACTCCAATTGATCTTCCGGAAGAACAAATTGAAACTATCAGAAAGGAAACTGAAAAAATGTTCAAATCTTTCGGATTTAATGTATATGCCAGAATTGATGGTTTCATAACCAGCGATGGTACGATTTATTTAAATGATCCAAACACAACATCGGGGATGCTTCCCTCCTCTTTCTTTTTTCACCAGGCTGCGGAAATCGGATTAAACCCTTCGCAATTCATCACCTACATTATAAGAACATCTATTTTAGAAAGACTTAAAACCTGGAGTGATAAAGACGTTTTACAAAACTTACTTGACACTCTAGATGAATCAATAAAAGACTTTAAATCTCATTTACCTGACCAATTAAGGATAGCTGTGATAATGGGAGGATATTCATCTGAAAGACATATATCTGTTGAAAGTGGAAGGAACATATTTGAAAAATTAGCATCATCTGTAAAATATGAACCTATTCCTGTTTTTCTTATTGGAGATTCTAATTCTTATGAAATGCATCAGATCCCAATCAATGTTATGTTAAAGGATCATGCTGATGATATCAAAGAGAAAGTGTTAAACTATCACGAACATCCCATTGTTACAAAAATAAAAGATGAAGCTAAAGGTATTACCGATATCTATGGGTCACAATCAAGCATGGACAAACCTCATAAAATTGACTTTTCTGAATTGGCAGAATTAGTAGACGGAGTATTCATCGCTTTGCATGGCAGGCCCGGTGAAGATGGGAACATTCAAAAGAAATTGATCGAAATTGGGCTTCCTTTTAATGGTTCATCTCCGGAAAGTGCTGCCATAACCATTGATAAATTTCAGACCAATGAAATTCTAAAAGCCAATGGGTTTGCAATTGCCAAACATTTAATAGTTAGTAAGGATGAATGGAAAGCTGATAATAAATCAGTTTTAGAACGAATAGAAAACGACATCAACTATCCATTGATAGCTAAACCTATAGATGATGGCTGCAGTACTTCTGTAAAAAAAATAAACAGCCCTGAAGAACTAATACTTTTCGCACAACTTTTATTTAGGGAATCTACAGAACTACCTGAAGAACCTGCCAATAAGTTGAACATTAAACCTAATGAAGAAATTCCACAAAAGGATCGCTTTCTAATTGAGCAGTTAATTGATAGATCAAATGCGGATCATTTTTTAGAAATTACGGGAGGTATGCTTACACATTTGAATGGTAAAACTAGTGAGATAAAGTATG
>JAESTI010000448.1 GCA_016763665.1 Bacteroidia bacterium
AGCTTGACGCAACATCAGGATGCTTTTCTCCTAATGTTTTTGTTTTAATTGTAACTGACATTTTGTAATAAACAATAGCGCTGTCAAATTTTTCTGTTTCGTAGTAAATGATACCCAGGTTATTATAACTATTTGCCAATGAAGGATGTTCGCTTCCCAAATTCTTACTTTTATTTAGAATCGCCTTTTTATAATTATCTATCGCCTTGTCATAATTCCTTTTTAATCTGTAAACTTCACCTAAGTTGTTATAGCTATTCCCCACACCTCTATGATCTACACCAAAATTTTTCAAGAATACATTTAATGCCTTTAAATGTAAACTTTCTGCTTGATCATAATCTCCATTGTATCTATGAGCATTTCCCATGTTATTATAGCTTGTTGCAATGGCTGGATGCCCATCACCTAGACTTTTTATACTTATTGCCAAATCAAGATTATAATATTGCAATGCTTTTTGATAAAATCCCCTATCCAAAAAAACGATACCCAAATTATTATAACTGGCAGCTACTAAAAGGTGGGATGCCCCCAAAGTTTGAATGCGCATATCCTTTATCTTTTGAAAATAAAACAAGCTCATGTCATAATCACCTTGATAATGATGAACAATCCCCAAAACATTGTATAAACCGGACAGAGCGATGTGATCTTCCCCAAGCTTTTGCTCCCCTATTTTCAATGCCTCATTAATAGTAATAAAAGCACTTTTATATTGAGTAGTTATAGCGAGATTAAATCCAATAACCCTGCTACATTTAATATAGTCTTCCCATCTTTCAAGTTCCAAATAAATTTCCCTGGCTTTATTATAATAGTAAATTGAACTATCTAGTTGAGACGAATTGTAAAGCGAATCACCAACTTGAAAATAATGATGAGCAATTAAAGAATCTGAACTATCAAATGAAATTACCTGAAGGGCTAGAAGAAAAGCAAGCATCTATAAATTTATGTAAATGAAGGCACAAAAAAAAGACGAAACAATTGAGCTCCGTCTTTAATCTATTCCGAGACAAATTAAAATAACCCTAGCTGATCATCTTCTTTATTCTTTTTGCCTTCATTTTTCGTTTCACTTACATCAAACTCAATGGTAGTTCCAAGGTCAACTTCTACAGTATCACTTTTCTTTTTGCCTTCCTTAGATTCTGTTTCTTTTTCGGCAACCTTCTTAGCAGGCTTTTCTTCAGCAGCTATTTTAGGAGGCTTTTTTTGATACCTCTTTGGTTTTGACTTCTCGACTTTCAACTCCTCAACTTTAGGTGCATCCTGAACTTCTTGAGGAACTTCATCCGTTTGTTGCACAACTTCCAGATCAATAACTTTTGAATTACTTTCAGGTTGCTCTTCTGCTGAAACCTTTACCTCCTTCAATTTAATAGCTGAAATTCCATTATAGTTCAATTTATTACCAATAGCTCTCCACCCTTTCACATCAATAAATTCGATTAAATTCAATTCCTCTGAGGCTTTTTCTTTTTGCTTGCCTCTTACAAAATTGAATGAGATAATAGCTTCAACAGTGGTCGTTACAATAGCTAACTTCGAATCTCGATGATCCGTGATAAATGAATATTTAGTAGCCTTAGTAGTAGTTTCTATTTTAAACCTTTTTACATAATAGGTTTTTTGTTTACCATCATAATGAACAGCACTTATCACATCTTCTTGATCAAATTTTTTGATGATAGAAATATCGTTGGGTTCGTACCTGTTGATCAATTCAAATGAAGTAAGCATATAGTTCCCATTATTTAATATCACCAATATCTGATCATTGGTATTGAAATTTCCCAAATAATCACCGCGTTGTTCTTTGTTCAATTTTCCTACATTACTGTCGTACCAAATGTCTACACCACCAATTGTTGATTCACCGACTTCTTTTTGGGTAATTTTTAATACCGGATATTTTGTTACCGAATTACCCTGAGATCCTCTACCCTTAATTGCCAAATCCGCAAAGTTATATTCGAAAAGTTTATTCCTTGCTTTTGAATCAGGTTTCAAGTATACACCAACCACTTCCGACTCACTGTTAGGATTAGCAGTAAAATATAGCACCTTTGAACTTTCTTTACCTTTAGTTAGATCGTACTCTTTATCTCTTGTAATAGATGTAACTGCAAATCTCTTGGCCATGGTTTTGCCACCTTTACCATCACGATATATTAAATTGTATACCATTCTATCATCTCCCTTCTTCCACACTGCAGTATGGATGATGTCCTTACCTACAAAAGTCTTCTCTGCAATTTTTGTTACAATGAATTTTCCATCTTTTCTGATAGCTATAATTGTATCCAGATCAGAACATTCACAAATAAATTCATCCTTTTTCAGCCCATAACCAATAAATCCATCTACCCTATTTACATAAAGTTTTTGGTTTGCAACAGCTACTTTACTGGCTGCAATTGTATCAAAAGTTCGGATCTCTGTTTTTCGTTCTCGTCCTTTTCCAAATTTTTCCTGAAGATTTTCAAAATAACTAATTGCGTATTCAGTAAGGTTATTAAGGTTCTTCTTTACCTCCTTGATCTGTTCCTCCAGTTTATTGATCTCCTCATTGGCTCTAAAGGCATCAAATTTTGAAATTCTTTTGATCTTGATCTCTGTCAACCTTACAATGTCTTCTTCCGTAACCTCTCTCTTCAAATGCTTAACGTGAGGTTTCAATCCCTTATCAATTGACTTAATAACAGCCTCCCAGGTTTCACATTCCTCTATGTCGCGGTAAATTTTCTTTTCAATAAATATTTTTTCCAAAGAAGAAAAATGCCATTTCTCTGCAAGCTCATCCCTCTTAATTTCAAGTTCAGTTTTAAGCAACACTGCAGTGTTTTCTGTACAAGCTTTCAGTATCTCATCAACTGACAAAAAGTGAGGCGTGTCATCAATTATTACACATAAATTTGGAGAAATTGAAACTTCACAATCTGTAAAAGCATACAAAGCACTTATAGTCACATCAGGCGAAACTCCGGAAGGTATATCAATCAATATCTCTACATCCTTTGCTGTGTTATCTGTTACTTTTTTGATCTTGATCTTCCCATTGTCATTGGCCTTGAGTATTGAATCAATCAATCCCGTAGTAGTAGTTCCATACGGTATATTTTTTATCAATAAGGTCCTTTTATCGACTACCTCAATAATTGCACGTAGGCGTATCTTGCCACCTTTTTTACCCCCATTATATTCACTGAAATCTGCCAATCCACCATTAGGAAAGTCCGGCATCAAGTTAGTTTTCTTGCCATTCAACATTGCAATTGACCCTTTGATCAACTCAATGAAATTGTGAGGCATAATTTTGGTGGCTAACCCTACTGCAATTCCTTCAACTCCTTGTGCCAACAATAATGGAAACTTAACAGGTAAATTTACAGGTTCTTTTTTCCTTCCATCATAAGATTGCTGCCACTCCGTGGTATCGGGATTAAATACAACGGCCAAGGCAAACTCTGAAAGTCGTGCTTCAATATATCTTGGAGCTGCTGCCCTATCTCCGGTACGGGTATCTCCCCAGTTTCCCTGGGTGTCTATTAATAGGTCTTTTTGCCCAAGATTAACCAAAGCATCACCAATAGCCGCATCTCCATGGGGGTGAAACTGCATGGTTTGACCTATAATGTTAGCTACTTTATGAAAACGTCCATCATCCATATCTTTCATGGAGTGGAGTATTCTTCTTTGAACAGGTTTTAGTCCGTCTTGTATAGTAGGTACAGCGCGTTCAAGAATTACATAGGAAGCATAGTCCAAAAACCAATTCTCATACATCCCATCCAAATGGATTACATTATGAATTTCGTCTTCTTGTAGTTCTCTTTGGATAATTTCTTTTTCGTCCTTTTTATTTTGCTCTTCCTGGTTGGATTCTTTTTCTACTTCGCTCATCTTATAATATTTAACCCCTCTTTAGTCTCCCCTTTAAAAAGGGAGAAGCAATCAGTGTTCCCCTACTTTATAAGGAGGGGTTAGGGGAGGTTTTTTCATTAAAACTATTTCTTATTTCCTGTAATACTCCTTCAATATTTTCATAAATATCTTCATTTACAATTCTTAATTTCCTAAATCCATGAGCTATTAAAAATTCACTTCTTTTTTCATCATGTAAACTAACCGAATAATCATCGTGTATTTTCCCATCAACTTCAATAATTAACTTCTCTGTTGAACAATAGAAATCAACTATGTAATTACCAATGCTATGTTGTCTTCTAAATTTTCTATTATCCAACTTGCTTGCCTGCAATGCTTTCCAAAGAATTGCTTCAGCTGGTGTTAAATTACTCCTTAAGTCTTTTCTTCTTTGTTTAAGATATTTATAGTTGTGTAGTTTCATTTAACCCCTCTTAGTCTCCCCTTAAAAAGGGGAGAAGCTATTTAAACACTCCCGTTAAAATATTCCCCTCCTTGTAAAGGAGGGGCTAGGGGTGGTTCACGCTGCTTTATCTTCAATTATATCTTTCTCTATTTTTAGATTTTCAATAATAAATTGTTGACGCTCTGGTGTATTCTTACCCATGTAATAACTTAATATTTGTGGAATAGGTGTATCTTCTTGAAGGATAACCGGGTCTAATTTTATGTTTTCCCCGATAAAACCTCCAAATTCATCCGGTGAGATTTCCCCTAATCCTTTAAATCTTGTTATCTCCGGATTTTTACCCAATTTTTCAATAGCAACTTGTTTTTCTTCTTCACTGTAACAATAAATCGTTTCCTTTTTGTTTCGAACCCTAAACAAAGGCGTATCTAGTATATATACATGTCCGTTCTTCACCAAGTCAGGAAAAAACTGAAGAAAAAATGTCAACAACAATAACCGAATATGCATTCCATCAACATCTGCATCTGTAGCAATTACCACATTATTGTAACGCAGATCATCCAAACTTTCTTCTATATTTAAAGCATGTTGTAACAAATTGAACTCTTCATTTTCATAAACAACCTTCTTCTTCAAGCCAAAGCAATTTAATGGTTTTCCTCTCAAGCTAAACACTGCCTGAGTCAGCACATCACGAGATTTAGTTATTGATCCGCTGGCAGAATCTCCCTCTGTAATAAATAAGGTACTGTCATATCGCTTTTCATTTTTTTCATCATTATAATGAACTCTACAATCCCTCAACTTTTTATTATGCAAATTAGCTTTTTTAGCCCTCTGATTGGCCAATTTTCTAATTCCCGCCATGTCCTTTCTTTCTCTTTCTGATTGTTGTATCCTTTTCAGCAAAATCTCCGCAACGGTCGTATTTTTATGAAGAAAATCATCCAATTCTTTTTTTACATAATCAACAATGCACCCTCTAACCGTTGGACCATTGGGCCCCATATATTGCGAACCTAATTTGGTTTTTGTTTGAGATTCAAAAACCGGTTCTTGAATTCTAACACTAATTGCCCCAATAATGGAAGCTCTAATATCCGTTGCATCGAAATCTTTTTTGAAAAACTCTCTTAGGGTTTTAACAATTGCCTCCTTAAACGCATTAAGATGTGTTCCTCCGTGAGTAGTATGCTGCCCATTAACAAATGAGTAGTACTCCTCTCCGTATTGGATTCCATGAGTTAAAGCAAATTCAACATCCTCACTTTTAAAGTGGATTATTGGGTATCTTAAGTTTTCTTCATCTGTTTTTCTAGACAATAAATCCCGTAACCCATTTTTGGAATAGTATCTTTTGCCGTTGAAATTAATACTCAACCCTGCATTGAGATAAGCATAATTCCAAATTTGATTTTCAAGATATTCAGGAAGGTATCTGAAATTTTTAAAAACAGATTCATCTGGAATGAATGTTACACGAGTACCATTTTCTTCTTGTGTTTTAACCAAATTATGGTTCTTGATCAGTTCCCCTTTTTCAAACTCTGCAGCTTTACATTTTCCATCACGAATAGATTCTACTTTAAAGTAATTAGACAAAGCATTTACTGCTTTAGAACCCACACCATTCAACCCAACAGATTTTTGAAATACTTCTGAGTCATATTTTGCTCCAGTATTTATTTTTGAAACACAGTCCAAAACTTTCCCAAGAGGGATACCCCTCCCATAATCTCTAACTTCCACTTTATGGTCGGTAACAGTAACTTCAATTTGCTTTCCATATCCCATTAAGAATTCATCAATTCCATTATCTATAACCTCTTTTACAAGTAGATAAATGCCATCATCCACTGCAGATCCATCACCTAATTTCCCAATATACATCCCGGGACGAATGCGAATATGTTCTTTCCAGTCTAATGATTTTATGCTGTCTTCTGTGTATTTAGTTTCAGCCATTTGAAATAAAATAGTTAACTGTTAAAATGCGGATTTATAGCTTGTACAAAGTTATAAAGTTTAAATGATAATAATCAACGTAAACCTATTATTTATCCACATTACAGCTTATTTTAAAAGAAGCAATTTAAAGAATCTAAAGTTCAATTAAATAATGAGAAAAACACAGAAGAGTATTTACGAGAAGTTTATTTACTAGATTGAGGAGGTAACAATTAGGTTAATAACTCCAAAAACTATTTGAAGGAAAAGCCGCCAAAAATGTAACGAAGAGATGTACCAAAGGCCCAAATGCCTCCACAGTCAGATCCTACAACATCAAAGAAAGGCTTAACATCTACGCTCATAACAAACGGGACATCATATTTGCCAAAAAGATAATCCAATTCATACTCAATGCCTATCACTCCATCAATACCGATTTTTGTAAACCTTCCTAATCCATCTGTTTTACAATATCCTGCAACTGGTTCAAAATTTCCGAAATGCATTCCAGCTCCATAATAATAGGAAAACCCACCATATTGATCTCCTGTTATGATATGACTCTGTCGCTCATACAAACCATATACCATAAATCCTCGGTACAACGAAAGTACGATCACTTCTATTCCAGAATTACCTTTGTCCTTACCGGTGGATAAAAAATGTTTTGCAGTAATGCCTGTTGCAACACTTCCACCCCACATGGCTCCAACAGCTGTTTTATACTCCTGAGCTGTGATCAGTAATGGGATATTTACGAGAAATGCAAGGATGAGGGGTCGTAATACTTTTTTCATCAACGATTTATACTCCATTTATTAGGTTTGTTACAATCACTTTGTTATTTCTTGACATTTCCATGACAATTGAGCTTTATTCAAATCGGATATTTGCATACCTAATTATGTTGGAAAAGTTGCACATATTATCATTCTCGCACAAGAAAATTCATCTTAGAAAACTTGGTGAACTAATAATTTCAGAAGAGGAATTAAAATCAAGATTGATCTCGATTAAAGAAGAACTACATTTTGAAGAATTGCTTTATGTTGGAACTTGTAACAGAGTTGAGTTTGCAATTGTCTCAAACGATCAGCCAAACGTAAGTACTTTATTACAACACTTGTTTCCAGATTTATCGAAGGATTCTTTAGAGTTTTTTAAAACCAAAGTAATAGAGTATCAATCTGAAGATGCTGTAAAACATTATTTTGATGTGGTGTCTTCTTTAGACTCATTAGTTGTAGGAGAAAAAGAAATTACCTCTCAGGTAAAGGAAGCTTATGAAAAATGTAATTCATTTGACCTTACTGGAGATGTACTTAGAATGTTACAAGATCAAGCAATACAAGTTTCTAAAGCTGTATTCTCACAAACAAAAATTGCTGAAAATCCTGTTTCTGTTGTTTCATTGGCGTATCGAGAATTACGAGAAATAAATAAAAATATCAACAGTAAGTTTTTGATAATCGGTGCCGGGCAAACCAACAAATTAATGGCCAAATACTTGTTGAAACATGGTTATAAGAACTTCTCCGTTTTTAACAGAACATTAGCTAATGCTGAATCTCTTGCCGAATATTTGAATGGGGATGCTTATCAACTAGATTCTTTAAACGGTTTTTCTGAAGACTTCGATGTGATCATTACCTGTACGGCTTCACCAACACCTGTCATCACCAATAAGCTTTATCAAAAACTAAGCAATAAAGGCTCCGAAAAGGTCATAATAGACCTTGCCGTACCTGGTGATGTAGAAGAGTCAGTTTCAAATTCATCCAGTGTAAAATACATCTCGATAGAAAATCTTGAAATTATCGCTGAAAAAAATAAGGCCAAACGAGAAAAAGAAATTGGTGCCGCACAGAAAATTATTGCAGCAAGCATATTAGAATTTGAAAAGAGAGCTCAGAAACGAGAAGTTGAATTGGCTATGAAAGCCATTCCCGATAAAATTAAAGAGATCCGCGCTACAGCCATTGATAAAGTATACGCTGAAAAAGTTGGCAAACTTGATGACGATTCCAAAGCCCTATTGGATGACATTCTCAACTATATGGAAAAAAAATACATCAGCGTACCTATGAAAATGGCCAAAGAAATTTTGGTCGAAAAATAACTTTCGTGAGGCTGTAGCAAAACACCGTTTTCTGTCATCCTGAATGAAATGAAGGATCTAGTAACATAGTAATAACTCAGGAACAAGATTTTTCACTACGTTCAAAATGACATTTGTTTTTTGACTTTTTGAACAACCTCATCATTAATCCATCATGAAAATTAAAATAGGAACCCGGGGAAGTGATTTGGCTTTATGGCAAGCCAATTATGTAAAACAACAATTGGAACTTATTGGTCATGAAGTTGAGATCAATATTATCAAGACTCAAGGGGATAAAATTCAAAATGTAAGCTTTGATAAACTGGAAGGCAAAGGTTTTTTCACCAAAGAAATAGAAGATGATCTTTTAAACAAAGAAGTTGATCTGGCAGTTCATTCTTATAAAGACCTTCCCACTCAGTTTCCAGAAGGTTTGATAATTGCGGGAATTTCATCCAGAGAAGATCCCTCAGAATGTTTATTGATCAGAAGAAAAAGCCATGATGGGACCAAACCTTTATCTGTAAAATCAAAAGGAATAATTGGGACTTCATCGGTTAGAAGAAAATCCCAGTTAATGGCTATACGAAATGATATAGAAATAAAACCACTTCGAGGAAATGTTCCGACAAGAGTTCAAAAATTAAAAGATGGTGAGTACGATGCTATCATGTTGGCTTATGCCGGTGTACTTCGACTACCCTTAGAATTGGGTGATCTGTTTTTGCACAGGATAGATCCTGATTATTTTGTTCCGGCTCCTGCACAAGGAGCACTCGCTTACCAAATAAGAGAAGACAATAAAGAACTACAAGCTGAAATTCAAAAAATAAATAATCCTTATTCAGGTGAAACGGTTGGAGTTGAAAGAGAAATACTCAGGTTATTTGAAGGTGGATGTCAAGTTCCGATAGGTGTCTATTGTTCTAAAAATGAAGACAAACTCAATGTTTACGTTTCTAAATCAAAAAGTGGTGATGAACTTTCTTTAAGATATCATGGAGAATTTGATTCAAGCCAAAAGGACATTGCCATTAATGTGGTTAATAAAGTAAACGGACTTAATCCAACCTCTGTTTTTATTTCCAAAGACTTGGACAATGATAACCTCTTTCTCAAAACATTGACGGCTTATGGATATTCCGTTCAAGGGCAATCATTAATTGAGATCAAACCATTGGAAACAGAGCTTCCAAAAGATAAGTTTGACTGGATATTTTTCTCAAGTAAAAATGGAGTAAATATTTTCTTTGATAAATTTCCAAAGGCCGCTAATAAAATCCAAATTGGAGTTATCGGTGAAGGAACAAAATCTGTACTGAATGAACTAAATATTATTCCTGATTTTGTAGGGCATTCCTCAGATACAATAGAGGTAGGCAAATCATTCTCCGTACTATCAAATGGAGATACTGTACTATTTCCAAAATCAAGAAATGGGTTGGATAATGTTAAAGATCAGTTGACTCCAGAAACTAAAGCACTTGATTTTCCAATTTACGAAACAACTTTAAGATCTGATTTTGAGATACCTGAATCAGAAATTCTTGTTTTTACAAGTCCGTCAAATGTGGAAGCTTATTTAACTAAATATCAAATTGATGATAATAAAAAGGTACTAGCGATCGGAAACACAACAGAAAAAGCATTGAAAGAAAACGGAATAAAAAATATTATAACTGCCAGGCTTCCCAATGATTTGGGATTGTTGGAGGCGGTTTTTAGTATTTAACTTAACGCGTCATTGCGAAGGAGGAACGACTGAAGTAATCTCCAGCCTTGAGTTACCCCGTAGGGGATTGCTTCTCTACGTTCGCAATGACGAAAATTGAAATAGTCATGCAAACACGACCAAGAAGACTTCGAAAAAATCCTATCATAAGAGAAATGGTAGCTGAAACAAGGTTGTCAAAGGAGATGTTCATCTATCCTTATTTTGTAGTGAAGGGAAGTGATGTTACAGAGCCGATCAAGGCAATGCCAGGGATCAATCATTTTTCTGTGGACACATTAATAAAGGATGTAGAAGCAGGATTAAAACTGGGAATCAACAAAGTCTTACTTTTTGGTGTTGGTGAAGATAAATCAGAAGATGGAAGTTCTTCCTACGATTCAACTTCTGTTATTCCGGAAGCTATCAAAGAACTAAAAAAGAATTTTGGTGCTAATATTTACGTAATTACAGATGTGTGCCTATGTGCCTATACTTTACATGGACATTGCGGTATCATTGAAAATGACTATGTACAAAACGATGTCTCTGTTGATGCCCTATCAAAAATGGCATTGGCTCATGCACAATCTGGTGCTGATATGGTTGCTCCATCGGATATGATGGATGGAAGAATTGAAGCTATCAGAAATATATTGGATGATAACTCCTTTACTGAAACGGCCATCATGTCGTATGCTGTAAAATATGCTTCCGCTTATTACGGACCATTTAGAGAAGCAGCAGACTCCGCTCCAAGTCATGGTGATAGAAAAAGCTACCAAATGGATTTCAGAAATCCTGATGAATCATTAAAAGAAGCATTGCTTGATGAAGATGAGGGAGCTGATATTTTGATGGTAAAGCCAGCTTTGGCTTATTTGGATATTATTTCATTAGTGAAAGACAATACCACCTTACCTGTTGCTTGTTACAATGTTTCCGGTGAATACTCCATGGTTAAAAATGCTGCTCAGACAGGATTAATTGATGAAGAAAAAATTGTAATGGAAAATATGCATGCCTTTGCCCGTGCCGGAGCAAATATTATTATTTCATATCATACAAGGGATATTTTGGAGAATGGGTGGATTGAATAGCTAAAAGATTTTATCATTTATTTGTCAATATTTGCTTTTTTCCAATTCAATACGGAAACACCAACATTCAATCCAACTCGAAAAAAAGGAAATAATTCAACCCTATCTCCAGAATATTCAACATCAGCATATAGTCCCTGACTACCAATTTTATGAATTGTAAATTCTCTATGTCTAACACCGAAACCAGCACCTACAAATAAATCAAGTACAAATATTTCAAATTTTGGATTTAGGTAGTAATAATTCATAAATAATAACTCATTCAATGTTTCGCTTCTCCTTTGAAAACGACCTCCATCACCTCCATACATCTTACCTCCGTTATCTAATTTTCTTCTTTTGTAATAAATGGTAGGTTCAAACCCAGTCAAAGAACCTGAAAAATTGCATTTAACTCCTAAACTAATAGATACTCCTTTGTATTCCTCCAAATTAGGCCAATCATATTCCTCATTTTCATATACATAATACAACCCATCTGAAAAGTATGTCGCAACATCCACTTTCTCTGGATAATACATTAATTCGGATGTTATCATAAAGTCACTCCCATATCCATAATAGAGTTTGATTGTAGCTGTTGTATAATATTTGTGTACAGAGGGAATTGCCAGAGTTGGAGGATATGAAATGGAAAGCACTTTGACATTTTTAGAAGTATCTCTTTTCTTGGCTACTGTTTGCAATGAAATAAACATCAAACATGTAAAAAGAAATATCGCAATTCTTGGCATTGAAAGAAGATTTGATTTTAATTAGAAACGTAAAATTCCACGAAATATTCCTTATTGTAGTGATGTATTGCAATACGTCATTACTCTTTGTTAAATCTATACATTAAATTAATTCCGAAATGAGCTGTTGGCCAATGGTAGTGATAAATTTCAACTTTTGGAATATCATTTATTGACACAAAGCCTCCAATATCCCAAAAAGCAATTTCAATTACTTTTCTCCTTTTATATCTATAACCTAACCCTGTGTAAGACATAACGGCAAATCTATTACTGATATTAATTTCAATACCTGTTAAAATTTTAGTAAGAAACACGTGCATCCTCTCATTGACCAAATCTTCACAATAATAATCCCGCAGCCATTGGCTATCATAAAACCTAAACTTATAACCTACTAAAGGTTTAATAAAAAAATCCACATATTTACTCTTGCCAATATTTTTGATTAATCCGAAATCCAATATTATACTATTAAAATAATCTTCTGGTGAAGACAATACAGCAGAATGGCAAGCCCCATAAATTTCTTTATCCCAGTATACTTCAAATAATTTACTGTTACTATGCTGTACACCAATTGAGGTAAATAATGTTTTATTCCTCAAGGGATATTGAAATTCTAAAAAATACGTACCGGTTAATTGGCGTAGCGGATGTAATACGATCGCATTTTTATATTTTAATGTTGAATCCCTTTTAGTAGCAAATGTTTGAACAAAACCGCACAACAAAAGGATCAAAACAAATACCCAAGTCTTTGAAATTTTAATGGGATTCATAAAATTTTTACTCTTCCAATAATTGCAACTGAGAATTGAATTGTGGGAATATGGTAATCTGAAAATCCATTGATAGTTTCAAAATCAATTGATTCAATCCCATTAACCCTTTCATCTGTTATCTTGTAGTTTTTTCTTTTATACCTGTAACCCAAACCAAAGTTAGTCTGTAAATAGATGTTCTTATAGATCATATCTTCTTTAGTTAATAAGAGTTTTACCAAATAAATATTCATTTGTTCACTTCGCGTCTCCTGATAAATCTTTGAATCACTAAAGTATCTTATTTCTTCATTGATATATTCTTTATACTTGTGTTGAATCATTCCTGTAAAAAATAGTGATTGGCTCTTGATGTGTTTAAGGGGTTTTTGAAAACCAAGGCCAGTTATAAATCCTACATATAAATTATCAGGTCTGTACGTTGTTATATACGACTTATCATTGAGAATTTGAGGTCCCCCATATTTATTCAGAGATTGATCAATTGCACCAACTATACAAAGCCAATACAATTCTTTATCTAAATCCTTCCATCCAAAAAATAAAGGTAATTCACCAAGTAAAAAGGATATTGGATATACCCCAACATCCAAGACATATTTTGCTACAGGTTGATCATTTTGAGCAAATGATTTCAAGGAACATAAGCTAAACAAACCAATAAGAAAATATACCCCAAGTTTTCGCATTCAGAAAATAATTGATCTTAAATAGAAACGTAAATGCTGAAAGAAAAGTTTTGCTACTCGTGGTTAAGGTATCCATTTTGTCATCCTGAGTAGGGTGAAGGATCTTGTTACTGCAACGCTTTACAAAAACAAGATTCCTCTTCCAATAAATTGAAAATCGAAATGACAACATGTTTAGCTTGACACCAATTATTTCAAAATCACTATATTTGAGAATATGGGCATACCACGCTTACTTACTTTTTCAATTATCTTAT
>JAESTI010000023.1 GCA_016763665.1 Bacteroidia bacterium
GGGAGTAGATTTTGGATACGAACAAGAAATGTTTAACTTGATAAAAAAATACAATTTAGAAAATCAAATTATCGTAATAAAAAAACCACCACGTGAATATCTTATTGCAGCATATGAACAATCACAAATGTTGGTATTACCATCAAGATGGGAATTATCACCTTTAACTCCACTAGAAGGTTTTGCGTTTAAAAAACCTGTAATTAGTACTAATTGTCATGGAATTCCCCATACTATTAGAAATGGACAAAATTGTATTCTAACTGAAATTGGAGATTTTAAAAAAATTGCAGAATCAATAGAATATTTAGTTAATAATGAAAATGAAAGAAAGAAAATGGGAGAAGAGGGTTACAATCAGGTGAAAAATGAATGTAATTCGGTAGAAATGGCTAAAAGAATTGAAGAGATTTATCAAAAATTAATAAAATAAACTAAATAAGGCTAGTCAATATTTTCAAGAATAAGTTTTTCATGAAAAAATCTAAAAGTAATATCAAAATTCCATTATTTTCACCTAGTATTACTAGTGAAGATAAAAAATCAATTGAGAATGTACTTAGAAATCAGATCCTTACAGGTGGTCCAACCCTTGAAAAATTTGAAAAAATGTTTGCAAAATTTACAGGTGCAAAATATGCCATAGGAGTTTCAAATGCAACATCTGCATTATTTTTATCTCTAAAATCTATTGGAATTAAAAAAGATGATGAGGTAATTATTCCAGATATGACATTTGTGGCAACAGCAAATGCGGTCATTCATGCAGGTGGAAAACCTGTTTTAATTGATGTAAATTTAGAGGATATGAATATTTCAGTTGAAGAAATTAAAAAAGCTATTACTAAAAAGACCAAAGTGATTTTGCCAGTACATTTTGCTGGAAAAGCATGTGCTATGGAAAAAATAAGAAAAATTGCTAAAGAAAATAACTTATACTTAATTGAAGATTGTGCACATGCAATTGGAACTTTAGTAAATAAAAAACATGTTGGAACTTTTGGAGAAGCTGGATGTTTTAGTTTCTATCCTACAAAAAATATTACAACTATTGAAGGAGGCATGGTAATTACTAACTCTAAAAAAATTGCTGAAAAAATTATAAATTATAGAAATCATGGAATTACAAAAACTCTTTCTCAAAGATATTTGGGAAAACCTTGGGAATATGATGTTATTGAACCAGGATATAATTTTAGATTGGATGAAATAAGATCTGCATTAGGGATAAGTCAATTAAAACGTATTAAAAAAATGAATTTTAAGAGAAAATCAATTTTTAATTACTACAACAAAAATCTCTTAAAAATTAATGGAATTAAAATTCCGATAAAAGCAAGAGGAACAGATTCCCATCACCTATACATAATTCAAGTAAAAAAGAATTTTTCATTATCAAGAGATCAACTTTTTAAAAAATTATCAAAAGAAGGAATATCAACAACATTACATTATAAACCACTACACCTGTTTTCTGCTTATAAAAAATATAAAAGAACAAATCTTAAAAATTCGATGCAATTATTTGATGAAATTTTATCACTTCCTTTTTTTCCAGATATTTCTAAAAATCAACAAGATAAAGTAATTAAATCAATTTCAAAATCAAGTTAAATCAGACAAGTCTTAAATAATCAAATTTTTACCAAAAACTGATCTGAGTATTATGAATATAACCATAGGCATTCCAGCTTTTAATGAAGAAAAAAATATTGGAAAAGTGATTATTTCACTAAAAAAAATTGTGAATGATATTATTGTATGTGATGATGGATCAACTGATCTTACAAAAGAAATTGCAGAAGGATTAGGTGCTAAAGTAATTTCACATAAAAAAAATATGGGTTATGGAGAAGCAATAAAATCTATTTTTAATGAAGCTAAGAAAAATGAAACTGATATTTTAGTCACATTTGATGCTGATGGGCAACATAGATCAGAAGATATCAAAAACCTTACAAAACCAATATTAGATCAACAAGCAGAAATGGTGATTGGTTCTAGATTTTTGAAAAATGAAACTGATATGCCAAATTATAGAAAGATTGGAATTAAAGTTTTGACAAAAGTAACCAATATGTCAATTAAAGAAAATCTTACAGATTCTCAAAGTGGATTAAGAGCATATCATAAAAAAGTTTTACAAAATATTAATTTGACAGATAGTGGAATGGGTATTTCTACGGAGATATTAATAAAAAGCCATCAAAATAAATTTAGAATTATTGAAGTTCCAATAAAAATTCTGTATGGAAAAGATACATCAACTCATAACCCCATATCACATGGTACTTCTGTTTTGTTAAGTACAATAAAATATACTTCAATTCAGCATCCATTGAAATTTTATGGAATATCTGGAATAGTTTTACTGTTAGTAGGTTTGTCATTTTTACTTTGGACTTTACAAATTTATGCTGAAGAAACAAGAGTAGTTACAAATATTGCTCTTATAGGAATAGGAACTCTAATTCTAGGTGCCATATTGATGATTTCTGGAATATTATTATATTCATTAGTAAGTGTTGTTCGAGAAAACCGAAATACATAATTTTGATTATTTAATATCATGAATTTTTGGAATAATCTACGTCAAAAACTCCAAGAAATTAAAGGTCTAGGAGTAATTGGTTTTGGAGATATTACGGGAGTAATCATATCATCAATATTCTGGTTTTATTTAGCATCAGTGATTGAACCATCAGAATATGGAGATATTCATTTTTTCATATCAATGGCAACTATTGCATCCTCAATTGCATTATTTGGAACACTTGAATCCATTACAGTGTTAACTGCAAAGGGACACAAAATTCAATCAGGATTAAATATAATTTCTCTTGGGATTTCTTCAATTACATCACTTTTTTTAATTATTTTTTTCCAAAGATTCGACATAGGAATCATTGTCATAGCATTTGTTATCAACACTTTATCTATAGGAGATTTGTTAGGAAGGAAGGAATTTATAAAATATTCACAGTATAATATTTTACAAAAAGTTTTA
>JAESTI010000373.1 GCA_016763665.1 Bacteroidia bacterium
CATTTCAATGGAAGATTCCTCCAACTCTAATTCTAGTACGACTTCTTTACCTGTGCTGACAAGAACATTTGGAATTATCAAATCGTTATACCCTATAAATGAAACTTTCAAAATGTGACGCCCTACAGGAACCACTTCAATTCTAAACTTCCCATTTTCATCTGTCGCAGACCCACCAAGCATTGTAGTATCCTGGTATATTGCAATTGTTGCTCCTATTAAAGGTAATTTGGTATCTCTATCGATTAGTTTCCCCCTAATGGTTTGTGTGAAATCCTGCGAAAACCCAACAACGCTCAATCCAAAGACCAAGATTACAGTGAAACCAGACCTCAAAACATTTCGAAACATAAAAATTGTAAATCTTAAATTATTGATAGGAAATTTTAGTTGTTGATTCCCAGCATATCAAACATCCACGCATATTCAAAAGCGATTTTATGGTATTGATCATACCTTCCTGAAGGTCCTTGATGTCCGGAGCCCATATCACACTTAAATAAAAGAGGATTGTCATCAGTTTTTAAAGCTCTTAACTTGGCTACAAACTTCGCAGGTTCCCAGTACTGTACCGCTGCATCGTTAAAGCCAGTAAGGACCAATATCGAAGGATAGTCTTTAGTTTCAATATTATCGTAAGGAGAATAGGAAAGCATGTATTTATAATATTCTATATCATTTGGATTGCCCCACTCACTATATTCTCCAGTAGTAAGAGGTATACTTGGATCTAGCATTGTTGTGACAACATCTACAAATGGAACAGACATTATTACTCCATGAAAAAGGTCCGGGCGCATGTTGATAACAGCTCCCATTAATAAACCACCAGCGCTTCCACCTTGAATAATTAACCGATTAGTTGAAGTATACTTTTCAGCAACCAAATGCTCTGCACAAGCAATAAAATCAGTAAATGTATTTTTCTTGTTTAACATTTTACCTTCTTCATACCAATATCTTCCCATTTCCTGGCCACCTCTAATATGTGCAATGGCATAAATAAATCCTCTATTAAGGATACTCAGCCTTACTGAACTAAAATATGGATTATAACTTGACCCATAAGAGCCGTATCCCGTAAGATACATTGGGCTCTTTCTGTCCTTTTTAGTTCCTTTTTTATACACGATAGAAATTGGAATTTTGGTCCCATCTTTAGCTTTTGCAAATATTCTTTCTGATTGATACTCATCTGAATTAAATCCACCCACAACTTCATCTTGCTTTAGAAGTTCTTTTTCTTTTGTATCCATATTATAATCGTACACGGATCTTGGTGTGGTTAAAGAGTTATAACCATAGCGTAAAATATTAGTATTAAAATCACGATTAATATGCAAATAGGTTGTATAAGTAGGTTCCCCGAAATTCAAGTAATGTTCCGACCAATCTTCCCATTTAATAATTCTAATATTTCTTAGTCATTTGATCTCTCCTGAACAACAAGATGTTCATTGAACAATTCCACATCCTCCAATAAAACATCATCTCTATGTGGAATGATCTCTTTCCAATTTTCTTTTAAAGTATTGTCAACCTGAGTTTCCATTAATCTGAAGTTCTTCGCTTCCAGATTAGTTAGGATGTAAAACTTGTCATCATAATGAGTTACTTCGTACTCGTGATCTTCTTCCCGTGGTTGCAATATCTGAAATTTTCCATCTGGATCAAAAGCATCTAAATATCTGTATTCAGCTGAAGTTTTACTCACGGAACCAATCATAAGATACTTCTTAGACTTGGTTCTATATGCATAAGTATTGAAAGTATCATCTTGTTCAAAGTAAACCAACTTATCCTTTTTATGATCTGTTCCTAGTACGTGTTTCATAACCTCGAATGGACGTTTGGCAGCATCAACTGCCGTATAGAAAAGAGTTTTATTATCATTAGCCCAAGTGATACCAGAAACATTAGGAACTAAATCATCGATCATCTCACCTGTTTCTAAATTCTTAAAATGAATCGTTTTAATATAATCTCCCGAAGTATCAACTCCATAAGCTAGGATTTGCTGATCATAACTTACCTGCCTGCTGCCAACTTTATAAAATTCATAACCTTCAGATAACTCATTCACATTGAGCATGATTTCCTCAGCAGCTTCCTCATTGCCTTTTTTTCTACAATAAATTGGATAGTTTTTCCCTTCTTCAAACCTGCGGTAATAGTAATAGTCATCCTGTTTGTATGGCACTGAAATATCTGTTTGTTGTATCCTGCCAATTATCTCCTTGTACAATTCTGCTTTGAGGACAGAAGTATGCGCGGTCATCTGCTCAGTATAAGCATTCTCATTTTCAAGATGTTGAACCACATCAGGGTTTTTCTTTTCCTTAAACCAATAGTAATTATCAATTCTGAGATCATCATGAATAATCAATTCTCTTGGTCTTCTTTCTGCTACCGGAGCTTCTAACTTACTACTACTTTGCTCAGTGCCACAAGACATAACTATTGTTATTAATACAGCACTTGAAATTAAATTTTTATAACTCATCGTTGATGTAATATCAAAAATTTACAAATATTTCTCCAAAAACATAATAAAAGCATGGTGATAATAATCCCTGTTCTTCTTCTTTTTAAAGCCATGGCCTTCATCTTTAGCCAATAAATACCACACTTCATTATTGTTCTTTTTTAATGCATCCACTATTTGTTCAGCTTCTCCAACCGGAACTCTTGGATCATTCAGACCTTGAACAATGAACATCGGCTTGGTTATTTTTTGAACATTATTGTTAGGAGATATCTTTTGAAGAAATTCATTCATTTTAGGATCTCTTTCATCTCCATACTCTGCTCTCCGTAAATCTCTTCTATAAGATTTTGTATTCTTGAGGAATGTTACAAAGTTGCTTATCCCAACAAAATCAATTCCTGCTTTTAGCCTGTTATTGAAATGTGTCATACATGCCAATGACATGTAGCCTCCGTATGACCCTCCGGATACTGCTACCCTATTGGCATCCAATTCAGGTTGTTGAGCAATCCAATCTAGTAATGCACCAATATCTTTAACTGAATTTTCCCGTTTAAAGCCATTATCTAGCTTTAAATAACTTTTACCATACCCTGCTGAACCTCTCACATTCGGAGCAATAACAGCAATATTATTTTCTTTCACTAAATATTGCATCATGCTATTAAAGAATGGCCGATACTGACTTTCCGGACCACCATGAATATGAACCAAAACCGGGCTTTTTTCATCGCTTTTATTTGGTTTGTAATAAAAAGCAGGAATCTCTGTATTATCAAAACTTTTGAAATGAATCAGTTCAGGAACAACAAATTCTTCTGTGTTTAATCCTCCTACTTCGCTGAATGTCCATCTTTCAATTTTTTCTGTATCCAAATAATATACATAAGCATCACTCGGACTCTTAGGTGAATTGATATTTAAAGCAATTCTATTACCATCCGGATGAAATGAAAATCCAAAAATATGTCCAACAGGCAACCCTGGCAACTTCTTATAGTCCTTAACTTTAGTATCCATCAAATAGATTTTGCCAAGTCCACCCTCATTTACACTAAAAAGCAATTTCGACCCATCATTTGACAATTCAATTCTTCCTACATCCCATGCAATGTCTTTTGCCAGTAACTCTGATTTTTTAGTTTTGAGATCATAGTATCTTAACTTTCTAAACTCTTCATCTTCATCAGAAACATAGTATATACCCTTTCCATCTTTAGAGAATTTAGCTGCACCATAAGATATTTCTTTCTCTGACTGATTTACCTGATCCACTGCACCGGTTTCAACATTTAGAACATAATAATAGGACTCATTGATGCTTTTGTAATTACTGATCAATAAATATCTATCATCAGAAGACCAATCACCTGCAGACCAAGATCCTTTAGCTTCAAATACCATCCGTTCATTTTTAGGATTAGCTACTTCCACAATGTAAAGGTCATTATCCCTGCCATTACGTTTATTACTTCTGTAAACAAACTTATTCCCCTCATTACTCCATCGTGAACTTCCATTCCTGGAAATCCCATCAGTTATCATTTGATATTTATTTTCTTCAAAGTTATATTGGAAAATCTGGTAATTCTCACCTCCACCCACATCTTTTGAGAACAAAAAACTATTCAGAGATTCATTAGGACTCATACTCGCACCATAAACCGGCTCATTAAAAAAAGTAATCTGTTTACGAGCTCCTCCGGGATTTTCTACTAAATGAATCTGTGATGTTTCTCCAAATCTTGTTGTGATTAGGATGCCTTCTCCACTTGGCCCCCAATCCGTAAAACTTGCTCCACGAATATTAGAGTATTGGGCATACTTGTCTTTTATTTCTTGAGATATAACCGGAACACCATCCAATACAAGGTTGCCTATCTCGACTTTAGTAGAAACACTGTCTGTTTTATTTGCTGAACATATTAGAAATACAAAAACTAAACTAAGTGTACACACTGAAAACCTTAACTTGATATTTCTTATCGTTTGAAATAAATTCTTCATGAGTTACTTCTTTACTTCAATCAAATAATAAACACATGTTGTAAAGAAGTCCCGAAAATAAGGAAATATTTGAATAAGTGGGGACTGTTTGCGAGGTTCAATTTTAAACTTGTATCGATATATAGGATTAAATAGAAAATGTGTTTTGTTTACGACAGTATACCCTGTTCTTTTTACGATGCCTTCAAAACGTTCAATAGAAATTCCTGTATCTTTTATCTCAGCCATATTAGCAATTTTCTGCTCTGATTCACCTCCCATTTTCAGGATCATCTTGTACAAAAACATGGGCAATAAATGGTAATAAGGAAGTTTACTCAAAATCTTGTTATCACACATTTGCTGATGGCCTCCAAAAGGCATATACCATGGTGGGAACCCAAAAAATATTTTACCATGAGGTTTTAAAAAAATATTGAGATAGGCAACTAGCTTTTCCTGATCATGGATATGTTCAATAACATCTTTAAAAATGATGAGATCAAATTCACCTTTAAAATCACTTTTAAAACTTTCATCATAAATGTTTTTATTGATGAAACTTATCTTTCCGGCCTCCATATCCTGTTTCATAAACTCTTTGGCAAGCTCAGTTCTATCTTCACTTAACTCAACTCCTGTTGTAATGCAACCTTTTTCTATAAAAGCCTTCAAAACTCCACCTTCAGCACAACCCACTTCTAAAACTTTCATACGTTCTATGATAGGAAATTTTGCCTCAATAAAAGGAAGAATAAAATTCTTGGAATTTAAATACTGATGCTCGAAGTAAACTTGCTTGTTCTTATGGAAATCAAATGCCACCGGTGCTGTAATTGCTAAAAATCAGGAGGCAAAAATAGGAAAATTTTTCTGGATGCTTGATGTTGGATTCTGTATGTAAAAGTTGAAAGGAGATTGTTCTATTGTTTTATTGTTCCATTGTTTTGGTAATTAGTGCACCCACAAATTTACGTTATCACGAGGAACAGCCCGTCCTGACTTTTATCGGGAAAGTGATATCCTGCGCTGATTAACCGCTTGAGATTCCTGTTTTTACGGGAATGACACATAAACCCCATAAGGGGAACTTTACTTAATGTGGTTAACAATGAAACAATAGAACAATGGCAGGGGATTAGTGTATTCCATCTATAAGCTATCGGTTAATAAACTAATCAAAGAACATTCAACACCTGTTCTTTTATCTTCTCCAGTTCATCCTTCATCTCTACGACAGATTTTTGAATGGTCGCATCATTGGCTTTGGAACCAATGGTATTGATCTCACGACCCATTTCCTGGCCTATAAAACCAAGCTTTTTGCCATTAGATTTTGACTCTTTTAAGATTTTCAAGAAATATGTGCAATGGCTCCGAAGCCTTACGATCTCCTCATTTATATCATACTTTTCCATATAGTAGACTAACTCTTGTTCTAATCTATCTTTGTCCAAATGATTTTTTTTAATGACTTCATTAATATTCTTGAGCAATCGGGACTTAACCAATTTAATTCTCTTGTCAGCAAAACTTTCAATAACCTTCAACTTTTTGTCGATATTCTTTACGTGTGAAGCAAGATCTTTTTCAAGATTTTTACCTTCGGTTATTCTAAAGTTATCAAGATTAGCCAGTGCTTTATTAATTGCCTGAACTATCTTTTTCCACTCAGTGATAGTCAATACATCCCTCTCTGAAGAAACAACATCAGGCATTTTTAAAAGTACGGTCATTATATCATTACTTTCCGTCTTTAATTCACTTGATAGCCTTTGAATCTCATGGTAATATCGCTTTACTAATTTTTTGTTTATCGAATACATTTTAGTTTCATCTGTCAACTCTCGATTGATGCTCAAGTCAACTTTGCCCCTCTCCAACTTATGCCCTAGTAAATTTCTAAGTTCTAAGTCTTTTTCTCTGTAAACACTTGGCAATCTTAAATTCAGATCTAAATATTTACTGTTCAAAGACTTTACTTCAATGTTTACGATCTTGTTCTTTAGTTCACAAGAGGCTTTTCCAAAACCTGTCATTGATTTGATCATTTCAAGTTGTTTTTGTTTTAGGTTTACTAACCAAATATACACCAATAAAAATTAAGATAGCACTAACCACTTTTATCAGGGTCAATTCATCTTTTGCAAAACTCAAAGCAATTATTCCGGCAAATAATGGTTGTGAATAAATATATGTACTAACTACAGAAGCATTCAATGTTTTCAGTGCAAATGTATTACACAAATATGCAATGCACGTAGTGCCTATTACAACATATGCCAATGCTCCCCATATTGATGTGGGCATTTCCATCCATTCAACTTTCATTAAGTCATCATACCCAACGGGAATAACGAACAAGGCACCAAAGCAAAACACCCATTTTATTACTGTTAATGGGTGATATTTCTCCATCAATGGCTTCACTAAAACCAAATAAGCTCCATATGACATAGAATTCAAAAATATCATCAGATCGCCACTTAAGGTTTCTGATCCCAATGAAAAGTTATTTCCAAATAGGATCAAAATAATTGCTCCAATTGCTCCTAAGCATATTCCTATAATTTTTTGAACCGTAATAACCTCTTTAATGATAAGACTAGCAGCAATCAACACTAGTATTGGATTTGTAGTCATAATAACAGCTGCATTGATTGGAGTTGTAATTGAAAGCCCTTTAAAAAATAATAATTGATTAATTGCAACACCAAATAACCCACAAATAGCAAGTTTTAAATAGTCTTTTTTTGCAATTTTTTCATTGATAAAGAAATATGTGTAAATTGAATAAATAAGCAAAGCAGCTATTACTCTAATTACAATAATACCAAAAGGCATTATGTACTCTGGCATTACTTCCTTGGCAACAGTATAATTTCCACCATAAATTAGATTGGCAATAAATAGAGCAATATGCGCCTTGGCTATTTTGTTCATGGCGCCAAAGTTAGCAAAGTATGAATACCATTATTATGAGCGAAGAATGCATTATCGAAAAAAAACTATTTTTGCATCGACTAAATTTAAAGACATGGCTATTCGAGTTATTTTTTTGTGGGTTTTCTACTTTGCTTGTCAATCTGGTTACACTCAAGACAGGTATCCTTTCAAAACCTTTCTTGATGATCCTATAAACCTGAAACAAGCAGTGTTAGCAAACGGCTTTACGGTTTACCTCTGTGAAGATCATACTCAACCAAAAGTATTTGGTGCTGTAGTGGTAAAAGCTGGTGGTAAATATGACCCCAAAGATGCTACAGGAATGGGGCACTACTTAGAGCACATGTTATTCAAAGGCACCCAAGAAATGGGCACCACTAACTTTGAAAAAGAAAATGAGCATCTGAAAAAAGTGTATGGCTTGTATGATGAACTTGGAAAAACTTCTGATGAGAATGAGCGAAAAGATATTCAGAAAAAAATAAACGAAGTTTCGTTAAAAGCTGCTGAATATGCAATTCCAAACGAAATGGACAGGCTGCTCTCCGGGATTGGTTCTACAGGAATAAATGCGTTCACTACGGAAGAAA
>JAESTI010000374.1 GCA_016763665.1 Bacteroidia bacterium
CCGTAAACGTACAAATTCCCATCTAAGCTTCCTACAACCATCTTAAGAGATCCATCATGTAATAAGTCAGTTGTTGCAGAAGAAGTGCTGCCTTTCAATGGGAAACCGTTGAATATAGTTCCGTCTTCATTAAACAGGAAAACTTCATTAGTAGAATAACTGGAAATACTGATTTTGCCGGTTCCACCAAAATTGAAATTCTGAATGGGAGTAGTGATATTTGAGTTAAACCAATAGGTGAAAAGTTCAGTACTGTCGTTTTCAAACACTCTTAGTTTCCCTTTATCGACAAAGATATATTCATTTACATCATCTGAATTTATATCATAGTATTGAAACAAGTGCTTCGAAGTGTGTTCTCCAATATGTTTGGTGCTGGATTTTCCTGATAAGTATGTTTTATAAATGAGCCCGGTAGTATCTGTACACAGAATTTCCACAGATTCAATTGTTCCTTTATGAGATATGATCAAAGGATTGTTAGACACGGATGGAATTTTGTCCTTTACTTTTACACGAGTTTTCCCCCTTCGATCCATTATATGTATGTTCCCGGAATTGGTGAGGGCTATTATGAAGTCCTTATTTTCTACCCTTAAGTGCTGTATTTCTTTTGTGATAGTTCCTTTTACATTTCTCGGGCCCCATTCTGTTATCAATTTCCCATTCGCTTTATAAGCATAAACTTGGTTATCACAAGCTATAAAGATCCTATATTCCTTTTTATTGTTATAATCAAAGAGGGATAATCCGTTAGTTGCGGGAGCTTTTAAATTAATTGGATAATTTTCTACTTTTCTTCCCTTTCTATCAATTAAGTGAATTTGCTTTTGTGTATTGAAAAGGTATTGTATTTTGTTGTTATTATAAAAGTCAATTTGCCTGACTTTACTTTTTACGGCTGATTTTAACTGGATCTTCCAGATTATTGCTCCTGAGCTACTAATAAGATAAAGCCTGTTAGTTGAGTCCTGAATAATGATTTCTTTTTCGTTGGTATAATGATTCGTAACTATTTGAGGTGGTGTCATTGCTGGGGCATCTAGTTTACGTTGCCAAACTAATCGGGTGTTTTCCTTCAAACTTTTATCATATTGAAGATAAATAGTACTATAAAACATGTCATTACTTGTGCTTAATTGCATACCGATATGGGAGAATTTCTTAAAGTATGGGAGATTTTCTTCAATCTTTTTTTGAAATTCATCGGAAGCAAATTGCTTTACCAGCCTTAAAACCTTAGGTGAATTGATATACAAGTAAAAGTTAGCTTCTTCAGAAATATTTTCTGTAAACTTTAAATATCTAGGATCTTTTGATAATGTTCGGCCAGCATTAATGCGATCTATTATCTGATAGATGGTTTTAGGATCATTAGCGAAGATGAGATAATCTTCAACAACGACATAATACGGTGTTTCAATCGTTTTAAAAATATCTCCAAACAAAAGTCCTAATAGGTTAGGCATATTTAAATACTTTATTGTATGCCCATTATATTCATCAAAATAAGATCTGATCTCCATTTCCACATCCTCTTCGTTGAGGTCTTTCTTAACATTTTTAATAATTGATTCAAATGACTTTAATGCTTGCTCAACATTTTTACAATGAACAAATGCTGCAGGTGTAAGCTCTCTAGCCACGTTTGCCTGTTCAATTAGTGCAAATGCATATTCATTTCCTACCCATGGCAAAATATCCTGTTCCACAGAGATATTATAATCTGTTGATAGTTTGTCAAGTGCATTTTTAAAAGCATCCAGATAATCGTAATTTTTAACATATTCCGAGTAGTCTTTATAAAAAGAAGGAAAGTCACTAAGCCCAAAATACATAAGAGCAGCGGTGTTTTGAGGCAAAAACTTTGTAACATTTATTTTTTGAGGCTCTTGTTTTAAAAAGATATTCATGTAAGTTGGCAATGAGTCATTGGAAGCTGTAAAGCCATTAAACATCAAAGCATTTTCTTTTATTTTTAGATCCATTTCAGCCCATTGAGCGAAATATTTCATAAACTTGAAAGCCTTATAATTTTGTGCACTTAAATAGGTGGTCAATATACTTGGCAACATCTTAAAGTTGATATAAATATTTGCATCAACCTTGGCCCCGGCAACATCCCTAACTTTAGCAAATATTTTATCTTCATTAAAGTTTGAATCTTTGTTGAGTTGCCTGATTGCTTCTTCAACTAAAAGAGAGGAGAAGCTTCCAATATATAACCCCTTTATGATTGAATAAGTAAATGTTTGTTTTTCTTCAAAAAAAGGAATTTCTATTTCGTACAAATTAGCGTCTTCGTAACGCCTCTTATTTATCTTGGTTTTTGGATTTAGGTCTGCAATGATGTTGTTAATATATGACTCACCTTTGTAGCGAGGTAATTTCAGGATGTATAAAAAGTCATAGTCGTCTATTTTGATGGGGTGGGCAGATAAAACGGCAGTTTGCTCAGTGATTATACTTGATATGTCAGGATTGCGAATAATAAGGGAATCCAGAGCATGATAATTTTTGTTTAAACGCGATAAATATTTTTGTTCAGAAAGGTCTTTCCAGAGCTGTGTAGCTGCTAATTTTCTCCAACTTGGTTGTGTGTTTTTACATTCTAAAATGATGGCAGCAGAACTAGGAACCGCATTTATAGCATTAATGTTAAAAGATCGGAACCAATCATAATGGAAATGAAGGGTGATTGCAGTCGCAGCAAACCCGATAAATGTTAATATTATGAAAATCTTTTTTACCAAATCTAGATTTCTGAAATTGGAAGGGATGCTAAATTGATTATTTTTGTAAAAATATCCAAGTATGGAGGATAATATCGTTGAAAATTTCAGTAATCCTACCCATTTTTCACAATTTTTTGACAGTCCTGTATATATTATAGAACCAAACCCTCATCTTCAAAAGAAAGAAGACAACCTGAATTTCTTAGGAGAAAATGATAAAGGTATCGTATTTCTTGTTGATTATGATAATGAAGAAATATTGTCCGAAAGCCATCAATCTGTTTTTGAAAAAATATTGAATGCTTTGGGTTTGTCGTTCAATGACTGCGCTTTTATAAACATTTCGACTTGCCATACTTTGAATTTCGAGTTGCTCACAGAAAAAATAAATATGAGAAATTTGATATTAATGGGTATTAAATATAAAGAGCTAAACATTCCTACTAAGCTTTCTATTCATCAAATAGCTACATTGAATAGTATAAATATCCTAAGTTCTTATAGTTTGAATGAATTGCTGGAGGATAGGAAGAAGAAGGAACAATTTTGGGCTTTGCTGAAAGAAATAATTAAATGATGGAGTTAGTATTTGCATCAAATAACCAACATAAACTTCAAGAAGTTCAGGAGGCATTGGGGAGTGATTATAAAATTCTATCCTTAAAAGATATAGGCTGCATGGAGGAGTTGCCTGAAACACATGATACTTTGGAAGGTAACGCAATGGAAAAAGCAAAGTATGTTTTTGATAATTATCATATTGATTGTTTTGCTGATGATACCGGATTGGAAATTGATGCTTTGAACGGTGAGCCCGGAGTTTATTCAGCTCGTTATTCATGTGACAATGCAACCTTTGAAAGCAACATGGATTTAGTTCTTGAAAAGATGAATAAAATTGAAAAAAGAGCATGCAAATTTAGAACTATAATTCATTTAATATCAGGCAGTAATAATTTTATATTTGAAGGAGAAGTTGAAGGAATGATCAGTGATGTAAAAAGCGGAAAGGCTGGTTTCG
>JAESTI010000375.1 GCA_016763665.1 Bacteroidia bacterium
CAGAGAGCCCAGACTTGGTGTTGCAACACGAATAGCATTTCTGGTTATAGGAACAGATAAGTTAAGCAGTCTCTTTTGAAAAGGGATTTTTCCGGATATGATTTTTATATGTCTATTAAGTTCCTTATAAACAAAGGCAAAAGGAAAGGTAGAAAATCAAATAGGTCTGGTAAAAATCCTGCCGGGTCACAGCAGTTGTTCAGAAAATTGGGAATAGGTTGTTATGATTTTTAGCCAGGCTACATGTTAACGCCCCAACTTCTTAACTGTTTGCGTA
The DNA here is from genome assembly GCA_016763665.1 of Bacteroidia bacterium. The sequence continues at coordinate 278 of JAESTI010000375.1, forward strand.
CATTTTTACTTTGTTTTTTTGACATTCCACATTTCGATACAGTATGTGTACAGCTAGGTAGGGTAAAGCTAATAAACAATACTCCAATGATTAGAAAGAAGAGTTTTCTTGTAGGTTTGCTAAACATAATAGAGTTTCCTGAAAAGATTATTATTTTAGTTTGTTTTGGTATTTCGATGTAAAATTACAAAATATAATTGAATTATACAATTATATTTTACTTTTTTAAATATTAATAAAATTAAATAAGTTTAACAGAAAGGATTTAAATATATTGTACGATTAGATAAATAAATTGTTTCATTGTTCTATTGTTAAATTGTTGTGGAGTACAATACAATTGAAGCAATTTAGTAATAGAACAATCTAACAATAGAACAATGAAACAGTAGAAAAATTCAACCGAACTATTATTAGTGCTACTTTTTGATTTTTCCCGCTAACATTGCTCCTATAGAACCCAAAACACTTGTGTAAATAAATATCAATGTGGTTATTTTAAGAAGATTGGAGGTGTTGATGATATCTTTTGAGGCATATTCAGAGATTATAGATGGGAGAGAAACTCCAAGTGAATTTATTAGCATACCAATAGAAAAAAGGACAGCCGATAAAAGTATACCAATCGCTAGTCCAATGATCACAGAACCCTTTTTATCTGGTTTCACCCTAAGTCCTCCAACAAAGCCACCAATTAATGGCGCAAGCGGCCCTGTTACAAAATGAATGATCGGAGGTAAAATGCAAGCGAGGCTTACTATCATGCCTATTATTCCAGAAATAATGTACTTGAACATACTTGTTTGATTACCGTCAAAAATAGTAACATAACGGATAATGACACAATTGTATAGGGCTGATCAGTAACCCAACAAAGCTCACTCTGTATTTTGAAGGTAATAATTTTTGTATACGTCTGTCTTGAATATCCAATAGTGAACATCGAATGTTCAATTTCGAAATGAATCCTCCATGTCAAATTTACTTTCCTTCATTATTCAGTATTGGGTGTTCATTATTGGATATTTAATGACTGTGAATAGAATCCAGAAATCAAAAATAAAACTTTCGACTTCAGTCTTCAGACTCCCGGCTGATTAGTCACATTATTTGCAATCCCTTGAGAAGTGCTTAACATCTTTTAACAGACCTTAACTTCTGCTTAACTACATGCGGTTGCTTTAGGTTTTATGTTTGCAGTATCAATTTATTATTAATCACCCTTAGGGTAAAATCAAAAGAAAAATGGAAACAAAAAATTTAAAAAAATGGGGCAAACTCAGATCACAATTGGTTTCGAGTTTCATCAAGGAATTTGAATTAAGCAGAAAGTTCAGGTCCTTATTTGCAAGTGCATTGATGCTGTTTATCGGCCTTGCAGCAATTAATGTTTCTGCACAAAATACTTACCAGGTAAAAGTGGTGAGAGTCACAGATGATGGGAAAATTGATGTAGAAGAACAAACAATTACTGGTGGTGTTGAGGATATTGAAGCACTTCTAAAAAAGTTTGATATTGATATTTCAGATGACAATGCTGAAGGAGAAAAACACATTACAAAGGAAGTTATTATCATCAAAAGTGGTTCATTGGATGAGTTGGATCATGAAAAGATCTTACAGAATTTGGATATCGAAAAATTAAGGAACTCCATTTCTCCGCAATGCAAAAAAGCTCTGAAAGAACGCTGCAAGCAATTTGACGGCATAGACAAAGAACTTCTCATTAAGCATTGCAAGAAGTATATGGAAAATTGCAGTCTTGAAGAGAGAAGGTGCATTATTAAGTGCTGTGCCACGATGTGTAGCGGTGACAACAAAAAAGGATGCTGTAAATCTTTAAAAGAGGAAGGTGAGAAAGGTAAAAGTGGTAAACAAAAAGAGAATTTAAATGAGTCTAGTATTGAAGACAATGTATTAGAACCCGAGACCCTGGATTTTTATCCAAATCCAAACAATGGGGAGTTTAATTTAAACTTTAATCTTCCATCTGAAGAAAATGGTAAAGTTATCATTACAATTTCTGATATTTCTGGAAAAGTAGTTTACAAGGAAAAAGTAAAAGATTTCTCTGGAAATTATAGCGGTAAAATTTCAATTCCAGAAGCAAACAAGGGAATCTATTTCTTAAATATTGTTTCTGGTGATAAGAGTTTAACCAAGAAAGTTGTGGTTGAATAATATAGGCTGTTAGGTTTTTAGGAAGTCGTTAATTGTTATTAGCGGCTTCTTTTTTTATGCGTTAACCAAAAGCTTAAATCCTTGGCCATGTACATTCATGATCTGAATGTTGGAATCTTCAGAAAGGTATTTGCGAAGTTTGGTAATAAATACGTCCATACTTCTTGCGGTGAAGTAATCATCGTCTCCCCAAATCATTTTTAATGCAACTTCCCGCTTCAATACTTCATTTATATTTAAACAAAGCATCTTAAGTAACTCTGACTCCTTTGTAGTGAGGTGTTGTTCTTTTTTATTGAGTTTAAGCATCTGTTGATTAGCATCAAAATTGTATTTACCTACTTCAAATGTATTATTAGCTTTTCCATTTTTGCCACTACTTGTTCTTCGTAATATAGCTTTGATCCTTAAAAGCAATTCTTCCATTATAAAGGGTTTGGTCATGTAGTCGTCAGCCCCCAGCTCAAAACCTTGAATTTTATCCTCTTTCATAGATTTTGCCGTCAGAAAGATGAAAGGTACATTCTTATTCATAGATCGAATTTCTTTGGCCAAGGTGAAACCATCCATTTTTGGCATCATAATATCCAGGATGCAAAGATCATAAGTAGATTTTTTGAATTCTTCAAGGCCAAGCTCTCCGTCAACACACAATGTAACTTCAAATCCTTTAATTTGGAGGTATTCAGTAAAAATAGTCCCTAAACTTGGATCATCTTCTGCTAATAGTATATTAATTTTCTCAGGCATGGTAAGAGTTTAGGTTATTTGAAATGGAAAGAAAAGTTTGAATTTACTTCCTTTGTCTAATTTACTTTCAACTGTTATTTCACCTTTGTGTGCCTTTATGATATTAACAACATAACTAAGTCCTAAACCAAAACCTTTAACATCGTGCACGTTACCGGTGGGAACTCTATAAAATTTATCAAATATATTTTTTTGATTTTCCTTACTTATGCCAATACCATTGTCCTCAACGGATAAAAGTACACCATTGCTTACATTTTTTGAAGAAATTGTGATGTTTGGATTTACTTTGGTGTATTTAATTGCGTTGTCCAGCAAATTTCGAAGAACATTCATTATGTGGGTTTTATCAGCCTGAATAATGAAATTCTTTGCTTCTAGCATTGAAGTGATCGATCCATTTTTTTCTTCAATTTGAAGTTTAGTGCAATTAATAGAATTTGCGATTAATTCATGGAGGTCAACATCTTCTAAATTTAATTGCTGATTTTCTTTTTCAAGAACTGCCATTTGCAGTATCTTTTCGGTTTGACCGCTTAGTCTTTTATTTTCATCATAAATAACATTGCTTAATCTCTCTAATCTATCCTTGTCTTTTATGATCTCAGGATCTTTCAATACTTCACTTGCCAACGAAATAGTTGAAATTGGTGTTTTGAATTCGTGGGTCATATTATTGATAAAATCGTTCTTCATTTCTGACAATCTCTTTTGCTGTAAAATAGTTTTTACTGCGTATGAAAAGCACAAGATGATACCAAGAATTAGCGCAAGTGATGACCCTAAAATGGCTGACATTTCACGGATGATGTATTGTTTTTGATCAGGGAAATGCAGGGTTAAGTAATTAGGGGATAGAAACATATCATTAGGGAAGAGCCTTGCCGCAAATTTGCTGTTTTTTAAAGTCGCAGCATCAGATAACGAATCCTGATAAATGAACTTTTCTGAGTCTTCCTCATAAATACCATAATCATAATCAAGGTCAATGCCATTTTGTTGAAGTTTTTGAGCGATTAACGAATCAATTACCTTAGGATTGATTCGATCATTGATGTCAATATCAACTTCAAACTTTAAAAGCTCACCAACAATGTTTTCGACAATATTGGTTTTCCCTTTCATAAGCTGTTTGATTCTTTGTCCCAAAGTTTTGATCTTACCTCTCTTTTTCATTGTTGCAAAACCACAATGTAATCGGCATGATTTCGGGTTTTTTATGCAAATGCATTTGTAGGAATTACCGAGTCTATCCCTTTGCTTTTTCACATAGATCTGGTAGTAAAGGTCTGTATTCGTATCTTTTAATGCTAAAATATGAGATTTTATGGAATTATGAAATACTGTACTTGAATCAAGATGCTTATGAAATTGCAATGGCTTTCTTGCAGGATAATTGAGACATGAAGTTATGGCTGATACGCACTCACCTCTTTCAATAGATTCAACTACTTGATTTAAAGAAGTATTTACTGATTGTGTAAAATGATGGTCTTTTACTTTGAAAGCATGATGTATCCAATAAAGCTGAAATGTTGTTAACCCGGCAACAAGTAG
>JAESTI010000376.1 GCA_016763665.1 Bacteroidia bacterium
ATTCAGAATACAAAAAAGCGTATCTGATCCCTAAATTGGAAGGTAAAATTGATTATTGCTTAAACCATGCTAAAGATGACGATCCAGAAGTAAGAGCAACTATGGAAAAGGATTTACGTATTGTGAAACGTGAAATTGAAAAGGAAGTTAATACGACCAAGAAGCTTAAGTTTGGATCAATAGAGGGATTAACCATTGAGAATTTTAATGAGAATGTTGCAAGGCAAACCAAGGAGTATTTATCAATGTTGAAAAGGTATTACATAAAGAGAAACAATAAAGCGACTGAGATCAAAGACAACAGAATATTTGAATTGGTAAATACACCAGAAATGAAACAACAGTTTATCCTATTACGTAATTCATTTCACAATGAAAGTGTAAGTGATCTTGTAAAAGCATCACAGGAAGGCGATAGAATTGTAGAAAAGGGAGGAAAGTTGATCCAAAGAATTTATCCGATATATCATTTACCTGAGTATACTTCAAGCCCATTACAATTTAGAGCACACTTATATGCTCCAAGCAAATACATATTTGGCACCTTAATGGATACCAAAGTGGTTAATGTCATCATAATTTGGATGATGTCATTGATCTTGTACATTACATTGTACTTTGATGTTTTTAAACGAGTTTTAGATGGGTGTTCCTCTGTAGTGGATAAGATTTCTGGAGGCAAAAAAGGGTATTAAATGTTTCTCTCCTTATTATTTGACAATAAACTTTCCGTTTAAGACCTGGTTTTCTCCCTTTAGAGAGTAGAAATAAAGGCCTTTTGTTAGTGGTCCTTTCTCGATCAGGATTTGTTGATTTGTTATATCATCAATGGACTTAACAAGTTTTCCTGTTATGTCAAAAATATCAATCTTGTTTACATCTGAACAATTTGATCTTAAGTAAATGATTGTATATTCTGAAAATGGATTAGGTGCTACTAATATTGAGCAATTGTCCTTTTTATTTATTTTAATTCCGGTATTTGACATATCTGCTCGCCATATTTGAGCACCATCAACATAATTTGGCCCACCGCAATATTGGTAGTCACCAAAACCAATAGTCACAGCATTTTCCCCGTTATTGTTTGAGTCTTCAAACCCATCAATGTTAGATTGATCAAAATTCCAACCATCATCAGATCTCCAAACTGGAGTACCAGCTGAGAAATTGGTATTTGTGTACCCTGTAAGCCATAATTTTCCATGTGATGTTCTCAAACTACGCAGTTCATTTACTTCTTTGCCTTTGGTAAAAGCATCTGTGGTCACTGAATCCCAATTTACCCCATTACCGGAACGCCACAATTGACCTCCTTTCATATTTGTGGTAGTAACATAGAACGTATCTTGAAATACAACAAACGATGATAATACAGTATTGGTATTGTCTCCAAAACCATCTCCAACGAAGGTGTTTTGTGTAAAGATCTTACCATCAGTAGATTGCCATAATTGTCCTCCGTTATCTGTTCCAAGTAAAGTGTATTATTCCATACATAAAAGTAAGTGATGGTTTGTACTCCTGTATCAATACTAGCGAAATCGATAAGTAATTCCCACTTTGTAGAATCAGTATTGGTATAATATGTGCGCCAAACTTGTCCCGCAGTTCCTTCACCGTGAGATCCTGCACCGGCATATAGATAGGACGAGTCATTACTCGCTTTGAAAACTACCATGTGTGGAGCTGCACCGGTCAGTAATTTGTTTCCAAATCCTCTTTTACTAATTGCAGTCCAATTTTCTCCGTCCTGACTTTGATAGATAATTGTTCCTACTTTCCCGTTTCCGGTACCAAACCACATATAGCCACCACCTAAACTTGTTGTCCCAAATGTATGAATACTTCCATCTGCATTAAGGCTTGGTGTATAATTTGTTATAGCAGACCATGAACCTGAATCTCCAGTGGCTGTTCGCCATAAGGTAGCTAATCCAGGGTCGGTAGGTGAAGTTGAGGCATATAAGTAACCGTTAAATACTTCCATTTCCGGAACCGTGGTCTGGCTTGGGAATCCGAACCCATCTCCTGTGATCTGAGTCCAGGTATCGATTTGTGGTAATGCAACAGAAGTTTGGAGAAAGAAGATAACCAGAGTCAAGATGTAATTTTTCATATTGGATCCTTCATTATTTGATGAAAGGTATCAAATTTATTCATAATGGTCCTCAATCAATTGATTGGTACGTGTCATAACGGTTAGGCTAAGAAACGTGCGGGTTTTGGAACACGTATCTGTCAGCTGAGAACCAAGTTTTATTTTGTGTAATAAATTTCATTTTAAGTTGTCAGCCCGCATGCATTTTTAGCCAATGTTGGGCAACGTTAATGATATTCAATTTCTCTTTCCATAATAAATTGCTCAGAACTGTCATTACCATTGATAATTACTTTTGTCCAATTCTGTTGTTGGTCAAATTTAATGTATTTATATATGCCTTTTTTAATTAAGCTGTCGTTGTAATTATATAGGTATTTTTCAATCATGTTTCCTTTTGTGTCATATTCATAAATCCTTTTTTGACTTTTGTCCTTGTATCTACTTTTTTCGGAATAATAAATGCTTTGTCTGACTTTGTCTCCACTGTCATTGTATTTAGAAGTCGTTTTAGTTACTATGCGTCCATCTTTGATATTAATTCTCTCAATGATATTTCCGTGCTCATCGTATTTACAGGTGAGTTTTCCTGTACATTCCCCTTTAGAATTGAATGAACTTGACTCAATCAACTTTCTGTTTTCGTCATATTTCGTAGTCTTTTTGTAATTCATTTCATATGGTTTTACATCTATATAGTGCCAGTTTTCCTCAATCACATCTCCGGTTTTATTATATTCATAAGTTAGTTTGTGTGGTCTTCCATCTGAACCGTGAATAGTCTTCTCAATCAAATTACCACTTTTATCATATTCATAAATTACTTTGTGGTCCCCTTCCTCTTGAGGATATTCTTTATAACTTTCTTCATTTAAATTTCCATATTCATCATATCTGTAAGTTTTCTTGTTGGAATAGCTACCATCGGGATTTAAGGAAGCCTTTTCAATTAAATTTCTTTTTTCGTCATATTTACAAGTTACTTTCACGGAGTAGCTGCTATCTGGGTTTAAGGATATCGTTTCAATTAAATTTCCTTTTTTGTCATATTTATATATCTCTTTGCGTGTACTGCTCTCAGTAGAAAAGAATCGCGTTTTCTCAATTATATTTCCATTTATGTCAAACCTCTCTATTATTGTGCCACCATTGAAGAGGAATTTTTTTCTCTTAATAATATTTCCATTCTCGTTGAATTTGATATACGCATTTAAAAAGTCGTCTAAATCAGCGAAGAGAAATAGATTGCGAAAGTAGGTATCTTTATTGATGCAGAATTCTCTTTTCTTGTTTTTATCACTTAATTTTTCAAAGTTTTGAACTGCTTCATAGGCATATACTCGAATTGATTTAACTTTTCCGTTTAGTTTATGTTTTTCAAGGTCACTAATGATTTTTTTCGAACTTTTTTGGGTCGATTTTGTATCTTTTTCTGTTTTGGTGCTCGTACCTGCATACTTTCCATTCTGAATACCATTACTGTCTTGTCTGTCTTGGGTTTGTTTACAGGAACCCAAAAAAATTAACAATGTCCAGAATATACAAAATGAAATTAGTTTCATCTGGGTCTCAAATTTTATGTTGCCCAACGGTTCGTGTATGAATAGTAGCAATGCGTTAGCTTGCTATTACTTATACTCAATGTTGTATAGAGTTATTCTTTAGTTATTTTTCGTGTAATTGTTGAGGCTTTATCCTTTACTTGAACAATATAAATACCCTTTTTCCAATTTGACGTATTAACACTTAATTCATTTACTATTTCACCTTCAAATAGCATCTGACCCATTATATTGTATATTATGAGCTTTTTATGCTTATTATCACAATTATTGCATTTAATTTTAAAGATAAAGCTACCTGGATTGGGATAGATTAATATTTCTGTTTTCACATTATAGTCATTAATCCCTATTGATATACAGTTTACCGTGCTGTCAAATAGGGTCTGCAGAGAATCAATGGGTTCAGTTCCTGCTCCATCACTTGTTTTCACACCCAAAAACAAAGAGGGGTTATCTAATGAATCTGAGGGCTGCGCAACCTTGAGATAAGCATATAAAGCGGATGTTCCATTAGAAGTACATCGGGAATCCGCTCCAACTTCTTTTGCACCTTGAAGCGCAGCCATAAGCTTACAAGCCAGGGTACCCTGTTCTGCATTAAATCTCACTTCCATTGAGTCCAGGATATGTTGGCCAAGCAAAATATTCCCTTGAATGGAATAATTAGGCCCAAGAATATGATTCTTATAATCATAACAATTATTCCCTGTGAAAGCTGAACTTCTCGGTTTACCTTGGTTAAAGTCTACAATTCCATATTGTCTTATAGTTGAATCACCATCAACATCATTTAGTTTTAACCAGTCAATAATTTCCTGTGGGCTATCTCCAGCTAGCATCCTCTCGCGGGCATTTGCCTGGTTGCTCAAGTTGGTAGATGCTTGCGTATTTATAGCTCCTATTCCCGGTATAGGGTCACCGATTCTCCCTGCTACAAGGTTATAAAAAACATAGTCTACACACGATGCTCCTGTACTTCCAACTTCACCAGTAACAGAATCAACAGCCACCATTGAAAAGGTACCTTGGGCGAAATTCTTTGAGATAAAAATTAAAAAGATAAATAAATGGCATAATATTACTTTTTTCATATTGCTTTTGTTTAATTCTATACAACGTTTCCGCTAAAAAATGTTGCTATCCCGCAGGGTAGCTATGTTTTTTTAGCGATTGTTGTGGCCAGTATTTATCCAGTCCTTTGCTTTTTTAAAAATTTGACCTTTTGTTAAATCATTAGGGTTTAATTCTTCAATGATTTCTATATCTGGAATAATACCATCATAATGTACAGTTTTATTCTTACTCATATAATAAGCTTGAGCTGGGAC
>JAESTI010000377.1 GCA_016763665.1 Bacteroidia bacterium
ATACAGCATCAGTTTCGCCTCTTGATATTTGGGCACCTAGTGATCAGTTTTTAAAGCCAGAAATTTCAGATCAAGTAGCACTAGGCTATTTTAGAAATTTCAAGGATGGTGATTATTCTCTAGAAGTAGAAACATTTTATAAGGAAACAAAAAATAAAGCTGATTATATTGATGGTGCAGATTTAGTTGCAAATGAAGCTATTGAAAGAGTGCTTTTAAACGGAGAAGCCCGTTCATACGGTTTAGAAATATTAGTAAAAAAGAATGTAGGTAAATTAACAGGGTGGTTGTCATACACGCTATCTAATGCAGAACAAAGGACACCTGGTAGAAATGCTTCAGAACCAGGAATTAATAATGGCGAATGGTATAGGGCGAATTATGATAAACGGCATAATTTGTCTGTTACTGCTGCATATCAATTTAACAAAAAATGGAATTTTGGAGGAATCTTTACCTATCAAACAGGTAGAGCTGCAACGTTTCCTGATGGTAAATATGAGTATCAAGCTATTACAATTGCTAATTACGGAACTAGAAATGAAGATTCCCTTACAGATTATCACCATTTAGATTTATCGGCTTCTTATACTCCAAAACCAGATAAAAATAAAGGTTGGCAAGGAGAATGGGTATTTACTATTTACAATGTTTATAACAGAAGTAATGCGGCATCCTTCAACTTTGGTCAGAATACAGATACAGGTTTAAGTGAGGCAAGAAGTACATCCATATTTGGTATTTGATGAGGATGAATGGTTAACGTCCGATCACCTCTATGATCCGTCCCGCCTTGTCACAAAAGAGCAAGTCTTATGGACATTACCGCCTGATAGCGCCCATCCCACTGAACACAAAACAACTTGTGAACAGTCTGAGGCTTTAGACCGTACACAAGACAAAGAGATAATCCCTACAGCCAATTCAAGTTCTGATGATTGGAGTGCAGTATATAGACTAGCATATACTGATGATAATACGCTTTATGCTGCTACTAATGGCGGGCTTATGGTATCTTCCGATGCAGGTGCAACATGGAATGACGCACCCGGTGTTTCAACTGGCATCTATTCAAGTGATGTAAAAGTGGGCTCTAATGGTACAGTAATAGCCTGTATCAATAACAAATATTACCGGAAAAAATCTAACGAAACAGATTTTGAAAATAGATCAGATATTGGAGGGTTCCCTAAATCGGGTATCAATCGCCTGGAATTTGCCTTTGCTCCATCTGATCCTAATTATGTTTATTGTGCTGTGATCAGTACAGGCAACATCCTTAAAGATTTTTATCAATCTACAGATAACGGAGAAAATTGGACGGTAATTGGACCCGGGGGAGGCCAAGCCACTGATTTCTATCCATTTTCGTACCAGGGAACGATCGGACAAGGGGATTATGATTGTACTGTAGGAGTATCTCCAGCCAATCCTGAAAAAGTATTTGTAGGTGGAATTAGTTTTTGGACATGGGAAAATGGCAAAGGTTGGAAAAGAATTGGTAGCCTAAATCAAGGCCCAACTAATCAGTATTACGTCCATGCAGATAATCATACCATCGTTTTTCATCCAACAAAAGACAATATAATGTACATCGGTAATGATGGCGGTGTATATAAAACTACTACAGCACTTGCTGATCAACCTACCTTTATTCCAATGAATAAGGGTTATAATGTGACTCAGTTCTATTCAATGGCAGCTGCTTCAGATGGGCATGCAGTATTTGGCGGTACACAAGATAATGGAACCAATCTTATTGACTCTACCGGAAATACCGGTCAAGCCTCAACAGAAATAAGTGGTGGAGATGGTGGTTTTTCTGATTGGTCTTCCATAAATCCAGAAGCACTATTTGCAGCTAATCCTTATGGTGAAGTAAAACGATCTTCAAATCTTGGTGATGCATTCAGTGATTTTTATGATGAAAATATCAAAGATGAAGATACAGAGTTTGATGCTAACTTTGCACCATTCGTAACAGCTTTCAGATTATGGGAAAGCTACAATGATACTTTAAATCCAGATTCTATTTTATGGCAAGCTGACACATCATACGGTCAAGGTGATATAGTAAAAGTACAAAATACCAACAACTATAAATTCGACTATGTCATTCCTCAAAATATAAATGAAGGTGATACCTTAATGGTTCAAGATGTAGTTTCTGCAAAATTTGTAGTTGGAAAAAATAGTGAAGTATGGTTAACCAAGGAGTCCCTGGTATTTTCTAAAATACCTACATGGTATAGAATTGCCTCTAGTTTAAGTGGTAGTGTTCGTAGTTTTGCTTTCAATAAAGACGGGGATGTCCTTTATGTAGGAACAATTAGTGGTAACCTGTATAAAATTTCCAATATTGGAGTTGCTGATTATGCCTATGACAATAGTGGATTTTTCTTTCCGGCATTGGTGGGCGTTAAAAGCAAAAACATAAAATCCTGGAGCAATCAGGCTATTACAAGTATTGATGTAGATGATAAGGACCCAGACAAGCTTATTGTTACTTTGGGTAACTATAGCAATAATGACTACGTTTATATTTCTTTCAATGCAACTGATAACTCACCAACTTTTACTTCAATTCAGAGCAACCTTCCGGAAATGCCCGTATATAGTGGTGCTATTTTTGATGACCCAACTGAAAGTGGTTCAGGTTTTACATGGATAGTTCTGGGTACCGAATATGGAGTTTACGCAACCAATTTGATTACACAAGGAAGTAACCCAACATGGTTTGAAGAAAATGACGGTTTAGCACGAGTTGCTACCTTTATGATAAGAAGGTATAATTTTTCACCATTACCTTACCAATCATGGGGAGGAATACGACTTTATGCAGCAACGCATGGCAGAGGTCTTTATAAAACTTCTAACTTCTTAACCGGTATTGAAGACAAGCTCACTGATCAGCCATCAAAGAAAACCATCGGCAAAGTGAATATTTTTCCAAATCCCGTTATAAATGGAAAAGCAACCTTCAGTTATGCAATGTCTGAAAATGAGGATGCAATCTTAAGCATTTATGATATACAAGGAAAAATGGTTTATCAAGCTAATCTTGGCAAGAAACTAAAAGGTCCGAATCAAGAAACTTTTAATGCTGCTAGTTTACATAAAGGCATATACTTGGTTCATATCAAAACCTCATCAGGACTACTAACTATTGGTAAATTCATTAAGGCCAATTAAATCGGTGATTCGTTAATTCGAATATTCGTAAAATCGTATATTCGTGTCTTTGTCCTATAAGCTATTATCTAAGGACATTCTTAATTCTTAATCCTGAATTCTGAATTAGTATATTCGTAAATAAATGGCTATCAATATTCTAGGAATTTCAGCATTTTACCACGATAGTGCTGCTTGTTTAGTGCAAGACGGTAAAATAATCTCCGCGGCTCAAGAAGAAAGATTTACCAGAAAAAAACACGATCATAACTTTCCTATAAACGCCATTAATTCCTGTTTAGAAAGTGGCAATATTACCATTCAAGATGTTGAATTTGTAGCTTTTTATGATAAGCCTTTCTTGAAATTCGAACGACTTTTAGAAACTTATGTGGCCTATGCCCCTAAAGGACTTCAATCATTTATTAAAGCAATGCCTCTATGGCTGAAGAAAAAGCTATGGATGAAAGAACTGATCAAAGATGAGCTTGAGTTTGAGGGTACAATACTATTTCCAGAACACCATGAATCGCATGCAGCTTCTGCATTTTTTCCCTCTCCTTACCAGGAAGCCGCATTTTTAACAATG
>JAESTI010000378.1 GCA_016763665.1 Bacteroidia bacterium
CAAGATTGCACTCAGCCCAATGAGGTATCCCACTTTCTGATGCAGTTTTCACCTGGGGGTCTTTAAAACTACAAGATGAGAGTAGTTTTTTTAAAGAATATTGATCATACATCCATTGATGAATTTCCCCTCCCATTCTAAACTTTCCGATATGAAAATAATTATAATATCTATTTTTTATTAATACCTTATTCATTTGATCCTGAAAATTTCTTTTTAGTTTTCCCAGTTTCTTTTTTAAGGTTGCTTTTTCAAGTTGACCTTCTCTATTTTGGGTCTGAGAAAATTCCTTACCCATACGTTTATTTATGAATTCTGCGTTAGGCAAATCATTTCGGCTCATGAGTTCCCCCATATGGCCACCAGGATGATTTCTTACTGTTTGATCAAACAATTCTAATAACATCCATTCGTAATCAGGTTCTGCTTGTTTTTCACCGTTCTGAACGGCTTCCAGCTTTTCTAAATACAAACGTGTGATCTGTTCTAGATCCGGAACAGCTATACGAATAATCCCACCGGATTGTAAAGCACGATAACATTCATCAATGAACGATTTTGCTTTATCCTTTGAAAAATGTTCCAATACATGGGAGTGATATATTACTTCAAAACTATTATCGGCAAACGGTATACCATTTAGAAGGTTATGACTTATTACATGCTCTGAAGAAGATGAAAAGTCTATATTGGTCCAATCAGGATGAAACCGTAATCCACAACCTAGGTTAAGATATTTTAACTTAGAAGTTATCTGCATTCTTAAAAAAATTCACAATTTAATTCCTATTCTTCCTGTATAGTCTATTCTATTAAGTAAGATTTGCTGATCAGATTGCGAAAAATATTCATCCACAGCTTTCCGCGAACCGCTCCAATGTCCATAATCATCTATTATTAAAACACCACTTGCTTCTAATAATGGATAAAGCTGTTTCATTTCATGACTAGTGGATTCATACCAATCAGTGTCCAAACGCAGCAAACTTATCTGAGCAGGAATAGTCTCAGGAATAGTATTTTCAACTTTCCCTTTCACAAATACAAGGTTTTCTTTAGGATAACCGGTACTTTCTAAATTTTTTTTAACCTCATCAAGTGTCTCATAACACCAAACCGAATTAATGTCGTTGGTCTTGGAGTGTTGAGCCAATAACTCGTCAGCAGATTTTCCATGCAAGTCTATATCTTTCCCGGTTGGCTCTGACATACCCTCAAATGTGTCATATAAAAATAACTTATTTTCTACATTGTTAAACTTCATCAATGAAAGAGCCATCAACATAGAACTTCCACCTCTCCAAACACCACATTCTACAAAATCCCCTTTGATATTATTTTGACAAATATACTCCACTCCTTTATATAGAGCGTACATTCTTTCAATAGAAGTCATTGTATATGAACTACATCTATTGTAGATCTCTATAAATTCCTTTTCCATGTCAACAGGTACACCTACACCACCAGATTTGACAATATTATAACCCAATTTTCTGGCGCCCTGTTTAATGATTTTTCCTAGCATTTCTCTTTTCACAAATTAATGTATCCTACTTCTGTCATATTGTTAGTAATGGCCGGGTATTTCACAATGTTAGATTTGCAAATTTATAATCACATTTTAGGAAATGATGAACCGCTACTTCCATAATGTGAAACATCTGTTTAGATAATATCACAAACCATAAGATTAGTTTAGCACTTTACAGGCTGTTCTGAAGGTTCTTTAAGCCTTTCTTTTGCAGTGAGTGTAGTTTTATTCACCCTGTCATCAATCATTTCCTTTCTCTTCTTTAATTTTTCATCTTCCTGGTCTTTTGCTGTGCTCAGAATATAACCTACAGGTTTGTACTTTATATGTTCTACCCCATCAGAGTATACAACCAGTTTTCCTTTAACGGCTCTTCTAATCTTATCATTAAGGTGTATAAAATCATTAATAATCTGCTCCCTATTTAAATCTGCACCATCCTTAACATACGCAATTAAAGGTTTTGAGAGAATAGTATGATGTCGCAATATTGAAGTCATCATCCTGATATTCAAGTTTTCATTGCTTCCAATTTCTTCTATAATGAATGGAGCTGCTATCACATCACTTAATACATAATCTCCTCTTCTAATATACCTTGTCCTTTCCATAAATCTTTGATAGGTGGTAATAAGTCCGTCTCGGTTTACAGGACAATATGCTACCGGAATAATAGCATCAGTATTAATCAATTCATTATGCAATAAGTCAAGATCATCGGCTTTAGTTTTTATAATACATCTGTAAACTTCATCCACATCATTATGCGTTGGACATATATCACATGCCAGGCATCTATAAATATTTTTTGTAGATATATCAATTATACTGGCTGATAAATTTTTAATCCCAGAATCTGCAACTAATTTTTTGATATAATTTAAAGCAACACCATCCTTATCCTGCATAAGCCAAAAAGTGATCTTATGTTCATTTTTTAAGGTCATATTATCACCAGCCTTTAACATATGAGCAACTCTTGCAATTCTTCTTCCCGTACCCATTGAAGTATTTAATCCATATGTATCTTTGGGCATGGTACCAATATCTCCGGCATGACCTGTCCCACCATATTGTGAAGTAGTTTCAGAATCATTACCCACTCCAAGAATTCCGCAATTAAGAAGATCTAATAACTGATAGATCAGGGTAGTTTCCTGTCCACCATTTCGTTTAGCTCCAACAGCAATTCCAGCATAGACTTTAGTGCTCAATTTTTCTTTAAAATCTTTGTCCTTCCTGATAAGATTAATAAAAGATTGAGATAAGGAACTCCTATCTCCAAAATATACTGGTGTAGATATTACAAATCCATCTGCCTCCAGCACCTGCTTTTTTAAAGCATCAATATCAATTTCTCTTTTGGATTCCGTAAAATACTCGCTTAACGAAAGATGGGAAATTTCTGCACCTAATTGATGAGCAGACCACAATGTAGCAGCCAATGCAATTTCAGAGTTACTTAATCCTCGATCACCTTTTAGTTTTTTTAGGTTTTTATACATCTCATCAAAAGAAGCATTATCCTTACGCCCGGCATCAACGAAATTATTGAGATGTGTTTCTGCTTCCTGTGTTAGATATGCATTTAATGCATCCTCATTATTGATCGCTTTTAGATCATCAATTAAAGATACATTGCCAAGTCCTCTCCTGGCATTTCTTAAACTGGCAGATATGCCTAATATTTTAATACTCATGTTGCGTTTATCTATGTTTTGATTGCTCTATTCTAATTTTTCCGGAAAAGTTTCATTTATCTTTGATAACTGACAGTATCTTAAACACTTACTGATTCAATATCATTCATATAATGCTCACTCACACTCACATATTGTAAATAATCAGCAAAAATATAAAAAATACCTCTATTATTAGAAAAGATACCCTTTATTATAATTGTCACATATGTTGTTTATTTATTATTTAGTCAGCAATCCTTATTCATAATACTTTTTCTTAATCAACATTTTGAATTAATGTTGTGCATTTAACTTACAAGTTTCACTGTTTTTTTTAATACCTGCGAAATCTTAAATCTTAAAAAATTAATATTACTAAAGACAAATACTTCTCTACATCCATCTACTAACGTAAACATGCCGCAGTCGCTTAATGTATGGATTTTGTCTGAAAAAAATGAGTCCTTGTAAGGTTCAATAGTTTTGATGGGTATCTCTTCAAATTCTGTTTTAGACAGTTTGACTATTTTATTAATTATGATACTACCTTCCTCTTTTTCAGCATAATTCATACCTGGTCTAAACAGATCGCCATTATCCATAAATAGATTCCCTGCACACCTTGCAGATCGTACATCGGTTTTTACAGGATTTTTAGGGTGTGCATTCCAAACCCCGAACAACTCGTCAGCATAAAATACATTCAAATTGTAATGTACCCCATCATTCTTATCTGAGGTAAAAAGCCACCATATTCCATCATAATTTAATATAACACTATCAACTCCAGCAAAATTATCAATAAGAACTTTTTTCTTTTCCCATTTTTTTGGAAAATCTACAGCTTCATAAATAGAAATATTGTTTTCTTTAAAACATTCAGGTATTATATAATATTTATCTTCATGTTTTAACGTATATGGATATGATAAATGGAAATCTCTATCAATTACAGTGCAATTATCAGCATATTCTCCATTATAATAAGATACATAATTAATTACGCCTTTAGAGTCTTTATAAGGGTAACATTCGTAAAAAATATGAATTTTTGATTTATCGTTCTCATCAACAATAGCAAAAGGATCTGCGTTAAACTTGCTCTTTGTGTTAAGGGGAAGCCAATCTACAATTGGATTCTTATCATTTAAAAAACTAGTAATATTTTCTTTTACTATACCAATATTCCAATACGATAGGTAAAATAAAGACTTATATATCTTAATTATTTTCAGTACAGCAGTTCTAGTTATATAAATTAGAAATTGCAGATTTGTCGGAGCACGGTATATTGCTGCATTTGTTTTAGACGGTTCTTTATTAAAACAATCTGTATGTCCGTTTTTAATATCTATACATAATTGAGTCGGCCATTTTGATGACTCATGGTAAAGCTGATCTCTATTTTTCGTATAAGATAGTAGTGTTTTTAAATATCCCTTCTTCAAAATGATACCGCCATCCAATTTATCTGTGAGTTTTTGCAGAATTCCACCAGTTATATTGTCATTATGATATATTTCCCAAAAGCATGGCGGACCTCCTCTATATTTTTGTTCATCATCATGGTGGAAAGACCACACACCAAATTTTGCAACGTTCAATATTTCTCCTCGGATAATACCAAATCCAAGCCTTAATATAAAATCCAGGTCATGGGACTTAATAGATTCTATGTCTGCCTCTTCAAAATACTCTGAATACTTACCTTTTAAGATCGGCTTGCAATAAATTTTATTTGCTTCGGCTAATTCTTCGCATAGATCTGTCTCCTTTATGGTCGTAAATTTTTTTTTAATAAAATAATAATAAACAGTCCATAATATATTTTGGAACTTTAGCTTTTTTAATATTCGTTTGCTTAAAATTTCGTTTTCAGTCTCTTTGATAATAAGTAGTTTACAAGATACCCCATCTAATTTTACAAGATTTAATATTGCATTGGCTTGCCATAATGGGAACGTTGTTCCAAAACCCATAATTCCAAACGTAACTTCCTTTTTTTCCATTATGATTGATGGATATCCATATTCATATTAACTGATAAAGATTTAACAGTTAATCTGGTCAATATATCAAAATCTATTTCAGGAGGTGCAGTGACTTTTATTTTACCATCACTACATAGCATCGGCTCTTTAATTATTGCAGCAGTTTGTTTTAAGAAGCCATTTATTTCAGAATCATTTTGCAGACCTGAATGGTTATATATAAGCGCTTCATCATAGGAGCCGAGATCAGATTGCACACCATTGCCAAAAATAACTTCCAGATTATTTTTTCGAGCCAACTCAATTAGGTTTAAAGTATTTTCTGGAGAACAGTGTTTAAATAACTTTAATTTAACATACTTAGCGCAACCCAATTCAGCGGTCTTTATTATATCCTGTTCTTGCCAAATTGATTCATCAAGCATTAGAGGGATGGAGGTTTGCCTCACCATAGTTGACATTTCATCCCATTTATCCGGCTTAAAAGGTTGTTCAAATAACTCAATTTGAGTAGGATCAAGAGTACTAAAAAGCTCTTTGCAAGAGTTAAATTCGTATCCCTGATTAGCATCAATTCGCAGTTTTGTATCCGAATTGATTATACTTTGAATAAACTGTATTTTTTTTAAATCCTCTAATACATTGCCCTTTACTTTTATTTTGATCGTTTTGTGCCCATTTTGAATGTAATTACTAATTTGATCTTCTATTATTTGAGGATCATCCGAAGAAACGATCCCAATTATAGGAATTGAGCATTTGTTAAAAGGTATTGGGCTTATTAACTTATTAAAAGCTGTAAGGGGAGCAGAAGCGGCAAAAGGATATTTAACAGCCTCTGATTGAATAATATTGATCAATTTTTTTATTGAAGAAGAAGCAGATATCCATTCTTCTATTTTGTTCCAAATTGCATCCGGGTATTCCCATGAATAACCAGGTAAGGCAGTTGCTTCCCCAAAAAAATGTTGGTCATTATAAAAATAATGAACTATAAAAGTATCGAAGTGCGAAACTTCGCCAAAGGCCAATTTATATGGCTGTTTGAGTGGGATATTCAGATAATATAAATTCAGTTCCATCAAACTTTAAACCTTCGCAAATTAACATTCATAATCCTTATCATAAATACCAAGAAGATCGCTTTAAGAAATGCATATATAAACGGTTTAATATCACTCCACCATACATTGTATTTGCATTTCCGATAAAAGAAACGCAAAATAAATTTTTTAGACTCTTTATAAAATTGGCCAAAACTTTTACATTCAGTAAGAATGACTTTTATTTCCTGGTCAAGCCAACGATACATTAACCCCTTTTTATATTCACCAGGAACAGTTATCGTTTTCCCATTTACGTGAGAAACAAACCAATAAGGATAATCATAACCTGCAGAAATAGTTAATTGGGTAGTTCCCCATATCTTTGGGTTTATCTCCAGTAAATAATACTTCCCGGTATGTTTATCTCGCACCCAATCTAATTCAATATGCCCGGTCCAGTTAAGTTTTCTTATCAATTTTTTTGTATGTTCCATTATTTCAGGAACATCATTGGTAATGTTTACAATTCCTCCTCCTCCGGTTACCCAATCACACAAAAGGCGTTGTTGAGATAAAACGGCTATTGTTTCACCATTAATGCCAAATGCTGTTGTATCAATTAAGTCACAATCAATCAGTTTTTGTGCAAACGGTACATTCCCTGAGGAAGAGTTAAAATCAAAATTATTCGTGTACTCTTTTAAAAAATGGTCTTTACCCTTCTGGTAAATAACAAGCCCCTGAGATGAACAGGAATCTGCATATTTCACAACTACATTTCCATCAGTCAAGTCCGCTACTTTTTCCAATTCCTCTTTAGAAGTTATCAGGTAAGTATCAGGAACAGGGATATTGCATTCCTGTGCTAATTCTATACACCTTAGTTTATCATGTACTTGCTGAAGCTTTTCTTTATCTTCGATCAAAACATG